>JAPLGD010000072.1 GCA_026390345.1 Candidatus Bipolaricaulota bacterium
AATCAGGTGCTGTTGGGAGAGTCAGCACGGCGTTCACGACACAAAGCATCAGGGCCTGCGTTCTCCTTTCAGCAGCGAAATGGCCTCGTCATTATAGGCATTCGCCGCGCGTTGGCTAGGCGGACGTCGGGCCACGAGCCGGCTTCCGCGGGGCGTCGGAGTTCCGCGCCCTTCTCCCACCAGCGCTCCGAACCGGACGCTGTTGACTTCGTCGCGACGACGCTGCTATAGTGGCTTGCCTTATCCACTAGATCGGGACGGGGCGCGACTCGCAGGCAGGGTCGTGCCGGACAAGAGCCACAGGGCGCTGTCCAAGTGGTGGCGGAATGCTTCCCTCCTTGGGTCAGCGTCGGTGGTCGTGACCAAGGAGGATAAGCTGTGAAGAAACTGTGGCTTCTCGCCCTCGCTGTAGCGCTTGTCGCCGGCGTCTGTGCGGTCGGACAAGCGAAGACGCTGTACTGGAACCTCTCGACTGAGCCTCCATCCCTCGATCCGAGCCTTGCGACGGACACGACGTCGCATCAGGTCATCAAGAGCATGTTCATCAGCCTGTGCCAGTTCGATGACAAGACGATGAAGGTCCTGCCGGACCTCGCGAAGACCTGGGAGTTCGACGCGACGACGAGCACCTGGACGTTCCATCTTCGCAATGACGTCACCTGGACGGACCGGAACTGGACCCTGAGCGGGCTCCCGGTCACCGCGGAGGACGTCGAGTTCGGGATCAAGCGACTTCTCGATCCCGCGACGGCGTCCGAGTACGCGTACGTGCTGTACCTGATCAAGGGCGCGGAGGCGTACAACACCGGGGCCGGTAGCGCAGATGACGTCGGTGTCGTGGCCCTGGACAAGTACACGGTCGCCATTACCCTGAACTTCCCGGCGGGCTACTTCCCGGGCATGGCCGCTCTGTGGCTCTGCGCTCCGCTGCCGAAGGCCGCCATCGAGAAGTACGGCGACAAGTGGACCGAGGCGGCAAACATCGTCACGAACGGCCCCTACGTGCTCGGTGAGTGGGTGCACGAGGACCACTTGATCCTGAAGAAGAACGTCGCCTACTACGACGTCGCGAACGTCAAGATCGACGAAGTCTACTGCTACATGGTCAACGAGCAGTCGACGGCCATGGCGATGTACGAGGCGGGCAAGCTCGACGTCGATGACAACCCGCCGCTCGAGGACATGGACCGGATCAAGACCGACCCCGTCCTATCCAAGGAGCTGAAGCAGGCGCCGCGGCTGTGCACGTACCGCTACGGACTCAACTCCTCGAAGCCGCCGCTCGACAACATCAACGTCCGCAAGGCACTGGCCTCGTCGGTCGACCGACAGTCGCTGATCGACAACGTCCTGAAGGGGAACCAGCTGCCGGCCCAGACCTGGACCTGCCCCGGCATGTTCGGCTACGTGGACGGCGTGGCCCTCGGGATTGGCTACCCGTTCGACCCCGAGGCAGCAAAGCAGTACCTAGCTGACGCAGGGTACCCGGGCGGCGTGGGCTTCCCTGAAGTCACCATCATGGTGAACACGAGCCAGGGCCACCAGAAGATCGCGGAGTTCGTCGCCAAGGGCTGGCAGGACACCCTCGGCATCAAGGTGAACATCACGAACCAGGAGTGGGGCGTGTACCTCAACACCTGCTCCGTGGACGCGCCGCAGGTCTTCCGCATGGGATGGTGCGCAGACTACCCGGACGCCAACAACTTCATGAACGACGTGTTCCATTCGGGCTCGGGGAACAACTACGAGAAGTACAACAACCCCGCGTACGATGCGCTCGTCGAGAAGGCCGCCGTGTCGACCAACGAGGACGAGCGTCTCGAGCTCTACAAGCAGGCCGAGACCCTGATCTGCGACACGGACGTCGCGTTCATCCCGATCTACTTCTACACGTTCAACCAGCTGACGAAGCCCTACGTGGTTCGCACGTTCGCTTCGATCGGCGGCGAGTCGTGGAAGAACTGGGACATCCTTGACCATTAGGTCGTAGGACCTCACTGGAGCCTCACACTTGGGGCGGGGCGGCGCGGCCGCCCCGCCCTCCGAGTGCCCCCCGAGAGGAGTTCGGAGATGTTCTCGTTCATCGTGCGGCGAATCCTGTGGACGATCCCCGTCATCCTGATCGTGTCGAGCATCACGTTTCTGCTGATGCACTCGGTGCCCGGCAGCCCGTTCACTCGAGAGAGAGCCCTGCCGGCGGCAATCCAGAAGAACCTCGAGGCGAAGTACCACCTGGATGATCCCTTGTGGAAGCAGTACATCGACTACATGTACGGCTTCCTACGCCTCGACTTCGGGCCGTCGATCGCCTACCGCTCCCGGACCGTGAACGACATCCTGGCCCAGCAGTGGCCTGTGACGGCGACCCTGGGCGGGGTGGCGTTCCTGTTCGCCGTCGTCATGGGAATCCCGCTCGGCGTTCTCTCGGCGGTCAAGCAAAACACGCTGATCGACCACGGCTCGATGGTGGTGGCGATGCTTGGCGTTTCCATCCCCGCCATTGCTCTCGGCCCGTTCCTCATCTGGATCTTCGCCCTCAAGCTCAAGTGGTTCCCCGTCGCGACCTGGGGGTCGCCGTCGCACATCGTCCTCCCCGCCCTGACTCTCTCGACGGCCTACCTCGCCCGCTTTGCCCGCATCACCCGTGCGTCGATGCTCCAGGTGGTGCGCGAGGAGTACATCCTCGCGGCGCGAGCCAAGGGCCTGCGGGAAATCGTCGTCAACCTGCGACACGCCTTCCGCAATGCGTTGATCCCCGTGACAACGATCGCCGGCCCGGCGTTCGCCGATATCGTTACCGGCTCTCTGGTCGTCGAGCAGATCTTCGCCATTCCGGGGATCGGCAAGTACTACGTCCAGAGCATCGGAAACCGCGACTACCCCGTGATCATGGCGACGACGCTCTTGTTCGCGCTCGTCATCGTCCTGATGAACCTCTTGGTCGACATCAGCTACGCCATGCTCGACCCGCGGATCCGCTACAGCTAGGCCACGGAAGGGAGACGTTATGGCGTTTCACACCAAGAAGACGCGGTCGGACGACGAGACCGTGAAAGCACCGCCGAGCCGCAGCCTAACGCGTGACGCGATGCGTCGGCTGATGAAGAACCGCGGCGCCGTGGCCGGCGGGATCATCCTCCTTCTGCTCATTTTCGCGGCCATCTTTGCGGACTTCGTGGCTCCGTACAGCGCCACCGAGGGGGACATCCTCAACAACTACGCCGCGCCCACGGCGGCCCACCCCTTCGGGTGCGACTTCATGGGACGCGACGTGCTGTCCCGGCTGCTCTTCGGCGCCCGCATCTCCCTTGCGGCAGGGTTCGTGGGCGCGATCACCGCGTTCGCGATCGGCGTCACGTTCGGGCTTATCTCGGGGTTCTTCGGCGGGAAGACGGACAACTTCATGATGCGCATCGTCGACATCATGTACGGGTTCCCCACGCTGCTCCTGATCATCCTCCTGATGGTCTTCTTCAAGTCGAGCTTCTCCGTGTCGGGAGTCGCGGGCGCAGGGTTGCGCGGCGTTCTCTCGAACCTCGATCGGTCGATGGGCGGCATGTTCTTCATCTTCCTCGGGATCGGCCTCACGTCGTGGCTTGGCATGGCCCGGCTTGTCCGCGGCATGACGCTCTCCGTGCGGAACACGGAGTACGTGGAGTCGGCGCGGGCGATCGGCACCTCGCGGACTCGGATTCTCTTCCGCCACATCCTCCCGAACGTCCTCGGGCCCGCCATCGTCGCCCAGGCGCTTCAGATTCCGGGCTTCATCCAGTACGAGGCCTTCCTGTCGTTCATCGGCCTCGGTGTAAACCCCCCCACGCCGAGCTGGGGCATGATGCTCTCTCAGGGATACCTGGCGATGCGGTCCCACTTCCACCTCGTTCTCTGGCCGGCGCTTGCCATCTCCATCACCCTGTTTGCCTTCAACTTTCTGGGAGACGGAGTCCGCGACGCCTTCGATCCGCGGCAGACGAGGTAGGCAGGCGAAGCGCTCTCGTCGGCTAGGCGGCCCGGTGCGACCTTGGCCGTGGGCGGCGTCCGGCAGCGCGATTGACGGTTCGCAGCACCTGCGATAGAGTCGGGGTGCGGCCTTCCGGGGAGCGGTAGTCCGAGTGTCTGGAAGGTTCCCTCGTCCCCTAGCGGGCGCTCTCTCGGAAGTCCCTCGAAAGGGTCGGGATTCCGATGACGGGACGGCGAAGGCTCAAGGGGTTTGCGGTCTTCTTGGCCCTCGCCGGGCTTCTCGCCGGTCACACCTCTGTCTGCCTCGCGTCCACCTTCGACGTCGTTGTGGGGCTTGCCGGCCGCGTCGTGCCGGAGCGGCTGGCGCCGATTCACTTGACGCTCACCGGCCTTCCGAGCGGCGCCGCCCGTCTGCGGGTGACTCAGAACGTCGGGAACGCGTGGCGGGGAGAGACGACGATGTCCTTCGAGATTCCCCTCGCCGAATCTGATCGCGGTGACTTCGAGGAGATCATCCCCATCTACGACGCCGCCCTTCCCCTCCGCCTCGAGCTTCTGTCTGCGGACGAACGGCGCCTCGCGGAGAGAGAGGTCGACCTCCGCTCGCGGAGGGTGGACGCCCCCTTCCCAGTCGGGGTCGGAGCCTTCTCGGCCCCCCTCCCTGGTCAAGCCGCCTCCCTCTCCTCGGCGGAGCTGCCGAAGAAGTGGTCCGCGTACGACGCCGCGGAGAGCGTCTGGATCGGGCGCACGCGTGGGGGACTCGACGGCGACCAATGGGACGCCTTGGCACGCTGGGTGTTCTCCGGAGGCTCGCTCGTGGTCTTCACGGGCGCCGACTTCTTCCTCCTCGACGCGCCGCGACTGCGTGACCTCTTGCCCGTCGCGAATCCAACCCTCACCGAGCGGGGGGATGGAGTGCGGGTCCTGACGGGCGACCTCCGCAGCGGGGCGACGCTCCTCGCGACAAAGGAGAAGGTTCCCTGGCTGGTCGAGAGGCGCTACGGGGCTGGAAACGTTCTCCTCGTGACGGCGGATGCCTTCACGGTCGATGACGCGGAGCTCGCCGAGATCCGGAGCCACGTGTCCTCCGCGGGCGCGCTGCAACTCGCCGGGGCCGCCTCCGACCTCCTCGATCAGCAACCGATCGACCACCCCGGTCGATGGGTCGCCACCCTGTTGACCGTCCTGGCCGTCGTCGCCTTGCCGGCCGTGATCGGGCGGCTCGAAGGACGCAGGTCTGCGGCGCCAGCGCTTTGCGCCGTCTTCGCCGCCCTTGCTCTCTTCGCGGGGGTCTGCACGGATTCCGCACGGGTTGGAAGCGACCTATACCGGACGAACGCAAGCGTGTCGATCGAGGGCTCCCTCGGCGTGTCGGTATCGTGTTCCGCCCTGTGCTCGGCCGCACGACAGCCGGTGACGGTCCGTGTAGGTGTGGACGCTGTTCCCTACGAGCCTCTCCCGCGCAGCTTCGAGTCTGGATCGTACGACATGGCGTATCGCGACGGGGCGGCGCAGATCACGCTCGCACCGGGCGGACGTCGATTCCTCATCGCAGAGAGCGACGCACCCGTGCGGCTCCGAGCGCGGCTTGCCGGCGATGAGGAGCTACGGCTGACCAGCCGAGGGTCCCGGATCCTCGCAGACGCGCTTCTCCTCCTCGACGGCGAGGTCTTCGTCTTGCCGCCGCTCGAACCCGGCGAAGTCACGATCTACCTCGCCAACCCTTCATCTGAGAGCACGCGGTCCTTGGGCCCTGAGGGCGGCTCGCTCGACCGCCTCCTTGCCGCTGCGGCAGACTCACTCCCGCTTCGCCGGGGAGCGTGGTTGGTGGCGGGGGAGATCACGGAGACGAAGCACGCAGAGAGCGGAGTCCGGACGCGCGTGAGAGACGTAAGCCTCTACGTCGTGGAGGTAGAGCGTGACTAGATCGTACCCATTGATGGACCGCGACGGCTGGCGCCCGTACTTCAGTCTCGTTCTCTTCTGCGGCATCGCTCTCACCCTCTCCATCCCGAGTGCCCGTGTCGTTCGGGATCTTGCGTCCGCCTCATTCCTGTCCGTCCTTCCGACCTTCTTCTACGCGCACGCTCTGTTCATGGGTCTCCTCGGATTGGCGCTCGGCACCGCGAGCGCCGGGCGGGGTGAGCAGGGAGGTCGGATGCTCGTGTCTCTCGCTCTCCGCGTCCTTCTGGGGCAATTCCTCTGCCTCCCGTACCTCGTCTTCGCCCGCGGCCTCTTCCCCGGCCGCGGGGAAACCTTCGCCCTCATTGCGCTCTTCACGACGCTCGTTTCGCTCGCGCTGGCCGTGTTCGGTCGGTGGATCGAACAGCCGCGGCGGTCCGGACCCTCCTCCGGCTTCCTCGCGAAGTACGCTCTCTTTATTGGCTACTACGCCGCTCCTCTCGCGGGACTTCCGCTCCTGTCGCCCCTGGGAGCGGTGGGGCTCCTTCTCGAGGGCGTCGCACCTCTCGAGGCGCTCCTCGCGCTCCTCGTCCCCGCCGCCCTTCTCGGGGTCCTGTCTCCGTTCGCGGTCCGGCTGAAAGGGGAGGGTCATGTTTGACCTCGGCCGTCTGGAGAGACAGGCCGTGAGGCGTTCGAGGACCCTGCACGGTGTGCGGACCGCGGGCATCGCCTTCGCGGCGGCCGTCGCCGCCGTCCTGGTCGCGGCCGTGGCCGCCAGACTCGGGGCGTTCGCTCCTCGCCTCGACCTGTCCGTGGCGGCGGTCCTCTTCATCGCCGCCGCGGCCATCGCTGGGTTTGTTGTCGGACACGCTCCCAGGCCGGACATCGCCCGCCTGCTTCTGTCGATCGATCTCGCCCTCGCTACGGGAGAGCGCCTTTGTTCCCTGCACGAACTTCGCTCGCGCAGCGGGGCGACTCCCCTCGAGAACCGGATCGCGGCTAGGCTTGCCGAAGCCCCGCCCGCGTGGCGCCGTGTCCTGCGGCTTCGCCGGGCCGATATTCTCCCGTGGGTAGCCGGCGGCGGCGCGCTGACTCTGGCCGTCCTCCTCGCCCTCACGATCGCGCCACCCGCTCCCACCGCGACGGTGGACTCAAGCCACGAGGTCCGCGTCTCGAGCGGCCGAAACGCGACCCAAGGATCCTCGAATCCCCTCGAGGCGAAGACCGGCGCCGCCGTTGCGAGCGACCGTGGCCTCAGTCCGAGCGAGCCCGCCGAGCCCTTCGCCGATACGCTCGCCGAACTCCTCTCGGCGCCTCCCTCGCAGGGGCTTCTCGGCGATCTCGGAGACGAGACGCCCACAGAAGCAAGCTCGCCCGCTCGGAATTCGCGCCGATCGCTCTCGGAATACCTCTCGCAGCTCCTGAGCCGGGCGCAGGCCGACCGCAACCAGACCTTCGCTTTGACCGAGCATGAGAAGGAGTCCCTACAGGACCTTCTGCGGAACGTGCCCGGATCGAGTCTTCGCCAATCTCTGTCGTCGTTGCTCGGAGGCGAGACCGGGGATGCCCTGAAGGCACGACTCGAGGAGTCCCAGCGGCTTCTCGAGAACTCAGCACGCGGCGACGAGGGTGAGGCGGGCTCGCAGGCCGGGAGGTCGCCGGGAAGCCCCGAGGGCGAGGCGAACGGGAGCAACCCCGAATCGATCGGCTGGGTTCCCCTTCCCCCCTCATCCGACGGTGAGACCGAGACCACCGAAGCGAGCGGACGCCGGACGGGGGCGGACGCCGGGGAGCCCGAGACGCAGGGCGGGTCCGCTCTTCCACGCAACGAGGAGGGCGGGTCGGCCGTCGGAGCAGAAGGAACTGGACAGGCACCGGCTGCCCCTCCCGGCCTCGGGTTCGTTCCCGAGGAGCTCCTGGGGAGCGTGGGCTCCGAAGGAGACCTACGTCGGTACTTCACCAAAGGGACTCCGTTCGAGCCACCCGCCGAGAACCGCGCACCCGTCGCCACTCTTTCCCTCGACTACGAGGCCTTGCGTGCCCTGCTCGAAACACGCGCCCTCACCCCCGAGGTCCAAACCATCGTCCGGGCCTACTTCGCCGAGATCACGCGGGGAGGACCATGATCACAGAGTATGACCTCGATCGGACGTACTCCACGCTGGAGCGCCTTCGCGGGGCGATCGGCACCGCCGTCGTCGGTCAAGGAGCCGTCGTCGAGGCCGCCCTCGTCGCGCTCCTGTGCGGCGGAAACGTCCTTCTGGAAGGCGTCCCCGGCCTGGGGAAAACTCTCCTTGTCCGCGCCCTGGCGAGCTCCCTCGGGCTTCGGTTCTCGCGCATCCAGTTCACCCCAGACCTTATGCCAGCCGACATCGTGGGCACGAACGTCCTCTCGGACGACGGCGGGCGGCGCCAGTTCACGTACTCTCCCGGCCCGATCTTCGCCAACATCGTTCTCGCCGACGAGGTGAACCGTGCGACTCCGAAGACCCAGTCGGCCCTGCTCGAGGCGATGGAAGAGCGGACGGTCACGGTCGGGAAGGCGACGTACCTTCTCGGAACCCCGTTCCTGGTCCTCGCCACGCAGAATCCGATCGAGATGGAGGGAACGTACCCTCTCCCCGAGGCGCAGCTGGACCGGTTCTTCTTCAAGGTGCCCGTCGGCTATCCCTCCCTAGAGGACCTGGTCGCCATCACCGAGCGCAACACCGAGGGCGGCGGGGTCGCTCTTCCGGAGCCCGTCGCGTCAGCCGACGATATCCTCTCCGCCCAAGCCGTCGTCCGTGAGGTCCCCATCGCCCAACCTCTACGGCAGTACGTGGCTCGGTTGGTCTTGGCGACCCATCCTGACAGCGGCCACGCCCCGAAGGACGTCCAGTCGTTTGTCGAGTATGGCGCGAGCCCTCGGGCAGCCATCGCGACGATTCTCGGCGCGAAGGCGCACGCCCTCCTCGCCGAAGAGCCGAACGTCCGTAGGGCTGACATCGAGGCCGTGTTTCCCCTAGCCCTCGTTCACCGCGTTATCCTCAGCTTCCGGGGGGAGGCTGAGGGCATCGGCGTGCCCGCGCTGCTTCGACGCGTGTGGGAGGAGACGTCGGTCCTATGAGAACCCCGTTCACCGACGAGGCTCGGCTCCCGGACCTCCGTGCGATTCGTAACGCGGGAGACGATCTCGCGTGATCCTCGCGAGCCCGACGTACCTTTCTCTCCTCGCCCTGACGATCGGCATCGTCCTTCTCTACTTCCTCAGCACGCGCCCCCGGCGGCACGAGGTCTCCGCCCTCTTCCTGTGGGAGGGGTTCCCGAGCGATCCGCGGACGCGAGCCGCGAGGGTTCGTGTTCGGATCGACGCCTCGCTCCTTCTGCAGATCCTTGTCCTCGCCGCAGCGGTCCTTGCCCTGGCCGATCCGGCATTCCCGACACGAGCGGCACGCCTGGGCGGTCTGGCCATCGTGCTGGATGGAAGCGCAAGCCTTCGCGCGATGAGCGCAGACGGGCGGTCGTCCGCCGATCGCTGTCGGTCGGAAGCGTTGGCCCTGCTCGACCGCTTCCCGACAACGCCGGTCGCCGTCTTCGAACTCACGGCCTCGCCCCGCCTCCTGGCGTCCCTCTCCGCAGACCACGAGCAAGCTCGGCGCGTCGTCGCGATGTGGGAACCCACGTGGTTCGCGAACGGCACCCGTCAGGACCTGATCGATTTGCTCGGCAGTCAGGGAGGAACGTACGAGCGGATCGTGTTTCTGACGGACGGAGCGCCTGCGGTCTCTCTTCCCGGTCTCGAGGTGGTCTCGTTCTCGCCCGGCGAGAACCTCGCGCTCACGGCCTTCAGCGTCCGCGAAAACCCGAGTGGATCGGGGTCGATGGGCTTCGCCCGCGTCCGCAACGACACCTCGTCCGACTACGAAGGCACGCTTCGTGTCAGCGACGGCGCGCGACGAGCCTCGGTTTCCGTCTTCCTCGCGCCCGGCGAGGAGCAGGTCTTCGTCCTTCCTTTCCCGGCGTCCGTCGGACCGCTGTTCACGGCCACGATCGACGCCGCCGATGCGTTCCCCGCCGACGACTCTCGCGTGGCAAGTCTCGCCCGTCAGACAGAGTGGCGGATCCGGATCGTGGGCGACGTCGATCGCTACCTGCGGGCCGCCTTGGCCTCGGTCGGCACCGTGCGCTTTCTCGGGGCGAGCGACCCCACTTCGGCCGACCTCACCGTGGCCTGCGATGTCTCGCTCCCGGAAGACACGCCTGGAAGCATCCTCCTCGTCCACAGCTCTCTTCCTGGGATCGCCGAAGTCGGCGACGATCGCGACGGGGAGCCAGGGCCGCTCTTCGCCGACGCCCCCGGGGACCCTCTCCTCGCCAGCGTCGATCCCCTGGACTTCGTCGTCCGCCGCGCCCCCGTGACTCGGCTCCTCGTGGCCGGCGTCACCCTCCTCTCGGCAGGTGGGGAGCCGGTCCTCTGGCGCGCCGACCTCCCGGATCGACGCATCGTCGTCCTCGCACCCGATCCGATCCGGACGAACCTGCCGCTTTGCGTCGACTTTCCCATCCTCGTCTGGAACATCATCCACTGGCTCTCCCTCGCGAATCCCTCCGCCCCTTCCTCGGCGCCGGTCGCCGGTGAGCCGATCCCGTTCTCTCCCTACGGGACCCCCGAGCGTCTCGAGGATCCGTCCGATCACGAGATCCCGGTGGACGCCGACACCGTCGGCTTCGTCGCGAGGGCCCCCGGGGTCTACCGACTCACAACGTCGACGGGAACCTACGCCGTCGCCGTGAACGTGGACTGGAACGAGTCGCCTCGCCCCTCCACCTCGAGCACCGCAGCGCCGGCGCCCGCCGACGGGGCGCGGGCTCGGCTGGATTCCACGTTCTTCTTCGCGTGGCCGATCGCCGCGGCCCTCGCGCTGGCCTTCCTCGTCCTCGAGTGCGTCGTCTACCAGCGGCCCGGTCTCCCGCGGAGGCGAGCGTGATCCGTTTTGCGACGCCGCTCGCCCTTCTGGCGCTCCTCGCACTCGGGTTCCTCGTCGTCGGCGGCCGCAAGCGTCTGCGCGACGTCGCCCTTCCCGCCCTCGCCGCACTGGCCTTGATTGTGGCCCTGGCAGGCCCCGAGCTGCGCCGCGGCCTGCCCCCGGAGAACGTCATCGTCCTCCTCGATCGCTCTCCGAGCGTCGTGGCCACTCTCGAAGACGACGAGGTTCAGGATGCCGTGGCCGGCCTCCGCGCCGTGAATCCTGACAGACGGTTCGGGGCGGTCGCTTTCGCCTCTCGGGCGACGATCACCGATCCCCTCTCCGAGAATCCGAGTCCGCTCTCCGGGCTGCCGGAGGGCGCAAGCCTCGGGGCGCGAACCGACGTCGCGGCGGCCGTAAACCTTGCCCTCGCGGCGTCGCCCACAGGAGGTGCGAACCAGCTTGTGCTCGCCAGCGACGGCCGGATCACGGACGGTCTCCTTGAGGCCGTCACCGCGGCTCGTGCCGCGGGTGTGCCGATCTCCACACTTCCCCTCGGCCACACCGCAACGGCCGACACCTCCTTCACCCGCCTCGAGGTTCCCTCCCGAGTGCAGGTCGCGCGGCCGTTTCAGATCGTCGCGGGCGTCGAGTCTCCGTCGCCCGGAGAGGGAACGCTCCTCCTCTATCGCGACGGGGAGCTCGTCTCATCCACTCCTGTGTCCTTGAACAGCGGACTCTCCCGGTTTCGGATCGTCGACACGCTCACGGAAACCGGCACCCACACGTACCGCGTCGCGGTCAAGCGCTTGGGCGACCCGATCCCGGAGAATGACTCTCTCTCGGCCTTCGCGGAGAGCGAGACCCCTCCTCCCCTACTCATCGTCTCGCCCGAGGTTCCCAACACCCTCGCCGCCGTGCTCGCGGGGGCGCAGCGACCCTACGCGCTAAGCGCCGTCGTCCCCCCGCTCGAGGAGCTCGCCCACTACCGCGAGATCCTGATCACGGGTTTCCCCCTGGGCGAGCTCTCTCCTGGCGACATCCAGATTCTCCGATCCTTCGTCGCCGACCTCGGCGGAGGTCTCCTCGTCGCCGAGGGTGAAGCGGAGCTCCGCGGGGTGCGAAGCGGTGGGATCGAGGATCTTCTCCCCGTCTCGTACACGCTTCCTCAGCGAGCGGACCAGGCGAGTCTCGCCGTCGTCTACCTCCTCGACCGCTCGGCGAGCATGCTCGGGCACGCCGAAGGAGCTGCGAAAATCGACGTTGTGAAGGAGGCCGCGGCCGCCTGCGTCGGCCTCCTCGACCCGCAGGCCCTCGCCGGGATCATCGCGTTCGATCGGGAGTTCCGCTGGCTGCGACGCGTCGCCCCCGTCCTGGATGGCCGCGAGATCTACGAGTCGCTCCGGACTCTCGAAGCGAGCGGAGGAACCGACATCTACTACCCGACGGTCGCGGCTCTCGACGCCCTCGAACAGGTCTCGGCGCGAATCAAGCACATCCTTCTTCTCTCCGACGGGAAGACGGTCGACGAGGCTCGCGACTGGGGCGGACTCTTCGCTCGCTTGGAGGCCCAGTCCGACGTCCGCCTCTCCGCCATCGCCGTCGGCCCTCAGCCGAACCTGTCGCTCCTCGACCGCCTGGCAAAGGCCGGTCGAGGAGAGCTCTACGTGGCGGCCGACTTCTCTCTCCTCCCGAAAGTATCGATGGAGGCCACCCAACGCTTGTCGGAGAGCCGCTTCGTGACCGAGGAGACTTCCGTGTCTGGACCGCTCGTAGGCGGGGATCTGGGCGAGATCCCCCCACTCCAAGGACGCGCGCTGACGTACTCGCGGCCGACGGCCGAGGTCCTCCTCGCAGCAGGAACGGACCCGATCCTGGCTCGATGGCGACTCGGCCTGGGTAGGGCCGCCGTCCTGAACACCGATCTCGCAGGGATCTGGTCGCGCGACTGGCTCTCCTGGAGCCGTGCGCCTCTGCTTCTCGAAGCCCTCCTGGGGTGTGTGGAAGCCGGAACTTGGGTCGACCAGGGTCTTCAACCGTCCGTGGAGGTCGGGGAGTTCGGCATTCGCGTGTCCGTCGAGGCGCGGGAATCGGATGGGAGCTTCGCCGACTTCCTGCGCCTCGAGGCCGCTCTGCTCCCCGGCGGCACGGCCGCTCCGCTCGCACAGACGAGCGCCGGCCGATACGAGACGACGCTCCCCACACTCGCGGAGGGAGGGTACGCCCTCCGAGTGGTCGATCAGACACGAGGCCGAGTCGTCCTCCTCCCCTTCTCGGTTCCCTACCCGGAGGAGTACCGACACACGGGCGTCGACAAGGCAACCCTCCGAACGATCGCCCAGGCCACCGGCGGCCGGTTCCTCGTGGGAGAGCAGGTTCTCCCCGAGTCGCCTAGCGCACTAGCCCAATCCTTCGTTCCCGTCCACCGCCAAGTCCTGCTCCTTGCCCTCGCTCTCTTTCTTCTCGAACTCGTTCGGCGGAAGCTGCCTCGTCGACTTGCGAAGCCGGCGCCGCGGACGGGCCGCTCCGCTTCTTGAGGGACTCGCGATTCCGAAGTGCGGCCATCGGGCGCGTCGTCTGGCAAAAAAGCAGAACCCAAGTGCGGTGCAGTGCGGTCCACTTGATTCAGTATCACCACAACTCTACACTGCTGTCGAAGTTCCCTCTCGATTGCCATCCCACGGAAGGGGAGGTGACGTTCGCGTTTGGCTTCTCTGGTAGAGCGGAAGGAACATCTCTAAGGGAGGTTCAGATGGGAAGAAAGGGAAACTGGCTAGTACTTGGGCTCGTGGTGTCCCTGGTCATCGGCATGGCTTCCGTGGGGTTCGGAGCGACGGACAAGTTGATCTATCTGTTCTACGGCGAGCCTGGTGAGGCTGACCCTGCTACAGCGTACGACATGCGCTCGTCGACACTGATCAACAACGTCTATGACCGTCTCCTGACGTACGAAGGGAGCGATGCAACGAAGTTCGCGCCGATGTTGGCCGAGCGCTGGGAAGTGTCGGCCGACGGAAAGACGGTCACGTTCCACCTCCGGAAGAACGCGACGTTCCACGACGGCTCGCCCCTGACGGCGGAGGATGTGCGCTACTCGTTCAACCGCGTTCTGACGATGAACCAACCGCCGTCCTGGATGCTGTCGCAGATGATGAACCAGGATAGCACCGTGGTCGTTGACCCGTACACCATCGAGGTCCACTTGACGCAGGCGTACGCCGCTGCCCTGGGCGTGCTGACGCACACCGTCGCGTCGATCGTCAACTCGGCGGTCGTCGAGGCGAACGGCGGCATCGTCGCCGATCAGGAAAACACCTGGATGAACCAGAACGAGGGCGGCGCCGGATCTGGACCGTACACGCTGAAGGAATGGATCCCGGCCGAGAGACTCACGTTCGAACGGTATGACGGCTACTGGGGCGCGAAGGCGCTGACGAAGACGATCGAGTGCCCCATCGTCCCTGAGGTCGGAACTCGCGTCCTCATGCTGCGGGCAGGGGATGCCGACGTCCACGACCAGTTCCCGGAGACGAACGTCGCTGACCTCGAAGGCGCTCCGAACCTGACGATCCTTACTCCGGCCACGTTCAACATCGACTTCATTGCGTTGGGTTGCCGCGGCCCGATGGCTGAGAAGGCCGTCCGCCAAGCGGTGTCCTACGCGTTCCCGTACGCCATGGCGCTTGAGTTCGTCTACAACGGACTCGCGATCCGATCCACCGGCCCGATTCCGTCGGGGATGTTCGGCTACGTCGACCCTGCGGCCGACGGACGGTACGAGTACAACATCGTCAAGGCGAACCAGCTCCTGGACGCGGCCGGCTGGACTTGGGTTGCCGGTCAGGGCTACCGTGTGAAGGCCGGCGTAGAGCTTGGAATGGAGGTCTTGGCGCCGATCGGCGAGGAAGTCAAGATGCAGGAAGCCCTGCTCTGGCAGGACAGCCTCCGGCAGATCGGCTTTAACCTGAAGATCCGAGAGATCGTGTACGCCATGATGTACAGGACCGTCCGCAACCACGACACGGACGGCATCATGTCGGGCTGGCTACCGGACTACGCGGACCCGGACAACTACGTTGACGCCATCTGCAACTCAGGAAACGCCAACGCCATCTACGGGAACCAGTACAACAACCCGGCAATGGATGCCCTGATCTTGCAGGCGAAGTCCGAAATCGACGTGGCGAAGCGTGCCGGCCTGTATCGGCAGATCCAGGAGATCTCGTTCCAGGATGCGCCGTACATCTGGGTCTCCCAGCGGTCGAACGTTGTCATCCTCAACAACGCCGTGAAGGGCTTCTACTACAACCCGATCCTTCCGATCGACTTCGCGACGCTGTACAAGGAAGGCTAGGCAAGAAGGGATTTGGACCAACACGGGGCCGGAGTCTCACTCCGGCCCCTCCTTTGATTCCACAACCGCGGGGCGACCTCGTCCTTCCGCGGAATGAGGAGAAGACATGAGGCTCAGCACCTACATCCTGCGCCGCGTCGCGATGCTGATTCCTGTCCTGCTCGGCGTGCTGGTGATCATCTTCGTAATCGCGTACGTCATTCCGGCGGATCCGGCGCGAGCCTGGGCCGGGCCGCGGGCGCGAGCGGAGCAGGTTCAGGTGCTTGAGGAGCGTTACCACCTGAACGACCCGATCTACACCCAGATCTGGATCTACCTGAAGAACGTGGTTCTCCACTTCGACCTCGGGGTCTCTCCGACGACCGGGCGCCCGGTGCGAGACGATCTCAAGGCCTTCTTCCCGGCAACCTTTGAGCTGGCGATGTGCGCCTTCTTCCTAGCGATCGCCTTAGGAATTCCCTTGGGCGTCGTCTCCGCTCTGCGGAGGAATCGCCCGACGGACCACTTCTCCCGCGTCATCGCGCTGACCGGAGTCTCGACGCCGTTGTTTTGGTCGGCGCTCCTGCTGCAGTTCCTGTTCTACTACAAGCTGGGCTGGCTCCCGGCGATGGGGCGATCGACGATCGACATCACGCGCTACACCGGCTTCGTCCTCATCGACAGCGTTCTCAACTGGAACTGGACGGCGTTCGGCGATGCGGCGATCCACATGATCCTCCCGGCCGCGACGTTGGCGTTCTACTCGATGGGGTACCTGGTCCGCATCACACGCGGCAGCATGCTCGAGGTTCTCGAGGCGGAGTACGTGATCACGGCGAAGGCCAAGGGACTTCCGCGTAAGATCGTCATCTACCGGCACGCGCTGAAGAACGCAATCATCCCGCCGCTGACCGTGCTCGGTGTCGAATTCGGCTGGTTGCTGGGCGGAACGGTTCTGCTTGAGACGATCTTCGCCTGGCCGGGAATGGGGCGGTACGCGGCAGGGTCGATTGTCATGGTCGATCTCCCAGCCGTGGTCGGCTACACGCTGGTCGTCGCCATGATCATGCTCTTGTCGAACCTGGTCGTCGACATTCTCTACAGCGTCATCGATCCGCGGATCCGTGTGGGAGGGAAGCGCAGATGAGAATCCCTGGAAGCATGCTCTTCTCGTCCCGCTATCGGCTGCTCCAGAAACGCCTCCATCCGATCACCAAGGAATGGGGTCTGACCTTCTACGTGCTTCGGCACAGCACGTTGGCCGTCGTCGGAGGGCTCATCGCCCTTGCATTCATCTTCATCGCCCTCTTCGGAGCCATGCTCGCTCCGTACAATCCGATCAGCGCCAACATCCAGGACCGATTTCAGCCGCCTTCGGCGTCGCACCCGCTGGGCACCGACACGATGGGGCGCGACGTCATGAGCCGCATGCTGGCCGGGGCACAGCACAGCATCAAGGCGGGGCTGATCGTTCTCGCGATCGCTGTTCCCCTCGGCGTTCTCCTCGGGGGGATTGCCGGCTTGTTCGGCGGGTGGATCGATGAGGTCATCATGCGGGTCACCGACATGTTCCTCGCGTTCCCCTCGCTGGTCCTGGCGATGGCCTTTTCGGCCGCTCTCGGGCCGTCTCTGTTCAACGCGATGATCGCCCTGTCAATCGTCTGGTGGCCGATGTACGCTCGCCTCGTCCGCGGGCAGGCGCTGGCGGTCAGGGAAACGAGCTACGTCGAAGCCGCCCGGTCGCGGGGAGCCAGCAACTGGCACATCATGTTCAAGCACATCCTGCCGAACTGCCTGTCGCCGATTCTCGTGACGTTGACGCTCGACATGGGATGGGTCATCACCGCCGCCGCGTCGCTGAGCTTCCTGGGGTTCGGCGCCCAGCCTCCAATCCCCGAGTGGGGTCGGATGGTCAGCGACGGCCGAATCTACATGCTGCGCGCGTGGTGGATGTCTGTGTTCCCCGGGCTCGGCATCGTGCTCGTGGTGCTGGGGTTCAACCTTCTGGGGGACGGGATCCGTGACTCGTTAGACCCGAAGCTTCGAAGACTGACGGAGGTGACATGGAAACCCGAGAAGACCTCCTCGTCGTCGACAGACTGAAGACGCAGTTCTTCACGTACGGAGGCGTCGTCGAAGCCCTCGATGAGGTTAGCTTCGAGATCCGCCTCGGCGAGATCTTCGGACTGGTCGGGGAAAGCGGATGCGGCAAGTCCGTGACGGCGACGTCAATCCTTGGGCTCGTCGCCAAACCAGGCAAGATCGTCTCGGGGCGCGTGCTCTTGGACGGGGAGAACCTCGTCGAGAAGAGCGAGCAGGAGATGAACCGCGTCCGAGGCTCTCGCATCGCGATGATCTTCCAGGACCCGACCAGTTCGCTCAATCCCCTGTTCCGGATCGGGTACCAGGTTGCCGAACCCTACATCTACCACCAGCGCCGCCCGAAGCGACAGGCGTTGAAGGACGCGACCGAGATCCTCGCCAAGACTGGACTCCCCGACGCCGTGGAGAAGTCGAGGAACTACCCCCACGAGCTGTCCGGAGGAATGCGCCAGCGGGCAATGATCGCCATGTCGCTGACCTGCGAGCCGGACCTGTTGATCGCGGACGAGCCCACGACGAACCTCGACGTGACGATCGGGCGCCAGATCCTCGACCTCGTCAAGGACCTGCAGCGCGAGTTCGGAGCCAGCGTCCTCTGGATCACGCACGACATGGCGGTCGTCGCTCAGATGTGCGACCGCGTCGGGGTGATGTACGCGGGGACCATCGTCGAGAAGACCGACGTGAGGACCCTGTTCCGGAATGCGAAGCATCCCTACACGGAACGTCTGCTCCGCGCCATCCCTTCCGCGGTGAAGTCCGCTGACAAGCTGGAGGAGATCCCAGGCTCCGTTCCGCAACTGATCCATCCACCAACGGGGTGTCGGTTCCATCCGCGCTGCGACCACGTGATGGAGATCTGCAGCCGCGTGAAGCCGGTGGAACTAGAGGTCGAGCCGGGTCACATGGTGGCGTGCCACCTGTTCGGCGGGGAAAAGGAAGCGACATGACGACCGCGCTGTTTGAGTGTCGGAACCTAACGAAGTTCTTCCCGATCAAGAACCTGTTCCGCGAAACAGGGCGGGTCCACGCGGTGGAGGACGTCAACCTGACGATCCCCGAGGGTGGGACCGTCGGCCTGGTGGGCGAAAGCGGCTGCGGGAAGACGACGCTGGCGCGGACCATCCTGTTGCTGATTGAGCCCACATCGGGGCAGGTCATCTTCCGCGGCGAGGACATGGCTTCGCGCTCGAAGCGAGATCTGCGACAGTTCCGTCGCGAGACGGCGATCGTATTCCAGGATCCGTACTCCTCTCTCGATCCGCGAATGCTGATCGCCGATGTCGTCGGCGAACCGCTCGTGATTCACAAAGTGGCGTTCGGCGAAGACCGCGACGACGTCGTGCTGTCACTCTTGGAGCGGGTCGGGCTGAAGGCGGACCACATGTACCGTTACCCGCATGAGTTCAGCGGGGGCCAGCGGCAACGGCTGGCGATCGCCCGTGCGCTAGCGGCAGACCCGAAGTTCATCCTGCTCGATGAGGCGACGTCGGCGCTCGACGTCTCGGTTCAGGCCAAGATCCTAAACATGCTGAACGGGCTCAAGGCCGATCTGCGGCTGACGTACATGTTCATCTCCCACGACTTGAACGTCGTGCGGCACCTGAGCGACCACATCGGGGTGATGTACCTCGGGCGGATGGTCGAATACGGCACGCGAGAGCAGGTGTTCGATACCCCCACTCACCCGTACACGCGTGGACTTCTTGCTGCGGCGCCGAGCCTCGATCCCAACGATCGGGACCGGCCGCGTGAGGTCGTCCTGCAAGGCGAGGTGCCCAGCGCTGTTGAACCGCCGTCGGGGTGCCGCTTCCACCCGCGTTGCCCCAACCGGAAGCCGGAATGCGACCGCGTGCGCCCCGAATTGGTGGACATCGGAGATGGCCACCTGGTAGCCTGTCTTCCAGGATGAAGATCGGTAGGCCGAGAAAAGAAGAGCCGGAGATTGCTCCTGGCGCGGAAGACTCCGGCGCCGAGCGGAAGGCGCCCGAGCTATCGCGCAAGGACATCCTCGCGGTGATCATCGCGATGTTCCAGCTCTTCCTCCCGCTGATCGTCGGTCTAGTGATCGTGGGCGCAGTCGTGGCGCTGATTCTTCGCTGAACTCAGCGAAGCGAATCTGGAGAAGGAGACGATGTGGGTCAGGCGCTAGCCGCGCTCAAGTCGCATCAGGCTTGTGAGATTCTCAAGGAGCTGGGGGTCGACTGCTGGCTCGTCTGGGTCCGCGAGACGATGCAGATGCGTGATCCTAGCCTCGACCTCGTCTTGGGAAGTGACGTCATCGCTCAGACCGCCCTTCTCTTCACGCGGGAGGGAGAGAGGATTGCTGTCGCCCAGGAGCACGACGCCGCGGGTTTCCCGGACGGCCTATTCGATCGCACGATCCCGTATCGAACGGGAATCGCCGAGCCTCTTCGCCGTGAGTTGGCCCGCCTGGATCCGGAACAGATCGCCCTGGACTACAGCGTCGACAACGACGCCGCAGACGGGCTGAGCGTCGGGATGCTGGAACTGCTTCGGCGGTTCCTTGACGGAACCGACTACTCGTCTCGCTTCGTGTCGGCCGGACCGCTCGTAGAGCACCTTCGCGGCAGGAAGCTCCCGGAGGAGGTCGACCGCATTCGCGCCGCAATCTCCATCACGGAACGAATCTTCGACGATCTGCGCGGTTTCCTTCGAGTCGGCCAGACGGAACGCGAGATTGCGGAGTACGTACGTGCCCGCATCCGAGAGCTCGGCGTGAGCCCGTCGTGGGACCCGTCGTACTGCCCCGCCGTCGACGCCGGGCCGGACAAGGAGTTCGGCCACGCGGGCCCGACGGGTCTTCGGACGAAGGCTGGGCACCTGCTTCACTTCGACTTCGGGGTGAAGGCGGACGGGTACTGCGCTGACCTCCAGCGGATGTACTTCTTCGGGGGTCCCGCCGAAATCCCGGCCGAAGTTCGACGCGCCTTTGACACGGTACGCGGCGCCATCGACGCCGCGAGCTCGTTTCTCCACCCTGGTCGGGTGGGTCATGAGGTGGACGCCGTGGCCCGCGCACACATCACCGGCGCCGGCTACGAGGAGTACGCGCACGGCCTCGGCCATCAGATCGGACGGTTCGCACACGACGGGGGGATGCGACTCGCGCCGACGTGGGAGCTGTTCGGCCGTCGCCCCTTCGGAATCGTCGAACAGGGCAACGTCTTCACCATCGAACCGAACGCCGTGACACGGAACTACGGGCGGGTCAGCCTTGAAGAGGACGTCCTGGTAACCGCCGACGGCTGCCGCTACCTCTCGACTCCACAACGCGAGCTCATCTGTCTCGAATAGGCTGGCCGATCTCGATGAGACGATCCTTCGGGAAGCGGCTCAAGACTTCGCACCCCGCGTCGGTGATTGCGAGCATGTCCTCAATCCGGATCCCGCCGAGACCGTCCAGGTAGACTCCTGGCTCGGCCGTGCAGACCATGCCGGGTTCGTAGGCCGCCACAGCCGAGGCGCCCGAAGACGCCGGCGCCTCGTGGATCTCGATCCCGACTCCGTGGCTCAGCCCATGTGTGTACTGCGCACCGTACCCGGCGCGCTCGATCACGTCACGCGCCGCCTTGTCGACAGTCGGTCCGGACACGCCTGGGGCAAATGCCGCGAGCCCGGCCAGGTTCGCCTCGAGCACGATGTCGTACACACGGCGCAACGTGTCCGGAGCGCGCCCCACCGACACGGTCCGGGTGATGTCGCTCAAGTACCCCTTGTAGCGAGCCCCGATGTCGAACAGGAGCACGTCTCCCGACCGGATCTTCTGATCGGCGGGAACGTGATGCGGCAGCGCGCTGTTCGCGCCTGCGGAGACGATCAGGTCGAAGCCGACCGCCTCCGCCCCCCGCTCGCGCATACAGCGCTCGAGAAGCCACGCAATCTGTCCCTCGGTCATCCCGGGGTGGACAGTGGCCAGCGTCTCCTTCAGCGCCTCTTCCGTGATCTCGGTGGCGCGGCGGATCCGCGCGATCTCCTCAGCGTCCTTGACTAGGCGGACGCGGCCCACGGGGTCCTCGTCCACGACCAGCTCACAGACCCTTGCTGCCTCGAGCGCCCGCCCTGTCAACCACCCGATTCGGCGCGACGCCAGGCCGACCCGCCGGAACCCATGTTGCCTGAGGAGCGCAACGATGGCCTCTTGGTACTCCCAGCCCAAGATCTGCCAATCCAAGTGCGGCGCCTCAGCCGACGCCATCCCGATGTTGGTGCGAGACGCGTAGGCGTGGATCGTCTCCGGCGTCACCATTAGGACTCCGAACCCGTGATACCCGGTGAGGTAGAACATGGACGCGCGATCCGGATCCGTCGTCTCCAGGTGAACCACGAGGAAGCAGTCCGCATCGAGGGAGCTCATTAGTCGCGCTTGCCGCGCCGCGTAGTCGATCATGCTTCTCCTCTCGCAATAGACACGTGAACCCGTCGTCCGATCATGCTTCTGACGGGCTTCCGGGTCCACGTCCGGCACCGCATGGACGGGCCGTCGGGATCCGTGCTCTCCAGGTTCGCGACGAGGAAGGCGCCGACATCCAGGGCTTCCGGAACGCCGGCTCTCCGACGCGCGTGGTCAGTCATCTTCACGCCCTCTTGCCTGCCGAGCTGGATTCGGCGGCACCTGCCCGGGTACCGAGCGTCCGGGTTCGCTGGCACCGGGTACAAGCGTCGATCCAAGGAGAAACCCGTCCCTCAATGGATCGTCGGAGTCGATCACGAACTCGTGACGCCCGGTCACGAAGGCGCGGCCCGAGATCTCAGGAACGACCGCCGCGTGGTCACCGACCTGGGTCTCCTCGACGAGGCGACCGGTGAGCGTGGTGCCGATCAGGCTCTCGTGAACGAACGGCTCGTCGAGGTCGACCTCGCCCCGCGCGTAGAGGATCGCTAGACGAGCCGCCGTCCCGGTGCCACATGCGGATCGGTCGATCGCACCCGGCGGGATGACGACGGCGTTGCGGCCGGAGACGTCGGGGTTGTCCGAGGGGGCGGTGAACTGAACGTGGGTGATCTCGTCGACCCACGCGAACTCGGGGTGGTGAACGAGAAGCTGCCGCCTCGCCGCCTCCCGCACGGCAATCCCCACCCGGACAATGTCGGAAGCGGAACTCGGAACGAGCCGCAGGCCGAAGCACTTCGCATCGACCGAGACGTACACGTTGCCACCGTACGCGACATCGACGTCCACCCTGCCGAAGCCGGGAATGTCGACCGGCGTGTCGAGCGTGAAGACGAACGCAGGGACCGAGCGGAACGAGACCCGCACGGCTCCTCCATGGTCGATGAGAACCCGAGCCGTGACGAGTCCGCCGGGCGTGTCGAGAACGACGGAAGTCTCTCCCGAGCCTCGAATCAGGCCGGCCTCGACCAAGGCCGTGCAGCACCCGATCGTGTCGTGCCCGCACATCGGCAAGTACCCGCCGACCTCGACAAAGACGGCGCCGAAGTCCGCGTCGTGGCGACAGGGTTCCGTCAGCACGACGGCGGACATGACGCTGTTCCCCCGCGGCTCGTACACGAGGGCGGTGCGAATCCAGTCCATGTGCCTGCGAAGGTACAGAGCGCGCTCTGCAATGCTGTCGCCGGGAATCGCGGGCAGCCCTGAAAGGATCGTGCGCGTCGGCTCACCGCCGGTATGGGTGTCGATCGCTACGATGCGCTGTGTGTGAGCCACGGTCTCCCTTTCACTGTTCCGATCGCGCTGACGAGACGGTAGAAGCGGCGCTCCGCCTTGTCAAGCATCTCGCCGGAACGAGCGTGCAGTTTGTCGGTATACGCCGTTTCACCTACACTGCATCAACATGGAACCCGTAGGGCAGCTCATTCGCGACCTCCGTGCGGAGAAAGGATGGACGTTGAAGGAACTCGCATCGAAGTGCGAGCTCTCAACCAGCTTTCTCTCGCAGGTCGAGCGCGGCCTCTCCTCGGTGTCGATCACGTCTCTCCACGTCATCTGCCAGGCTCTCGGGATGACGCTGGGCGAGTTCTTCCACCAGCTCGGAGACGGTGTCGGGCAGCCCGAGACCGAAGGGCGAACGCTCGAGGTCATGAAGGCGAAAGACCAGCGGGCGATTAACCTGTCGGAGGCATCCATCAAGTACCGCTTTCTCAGCCGTGAGTTTCCCGGTCGGCAGTTCGAGATCATGCTCGGGGAAATCCCGTCGGGCTACTTCTATCCGCCGTTCTCCCACGAAGGCGAGGAGTTCGGCTACGTCCTCGAAGGCCAACTGCGACTCACGATCGGCGACGATACCTACACCCTTGGCCCCGGAGACAGCTACCACTTTGCGGCGTCGACGCCCCATGGATACCAGGCGGAGGGCGACGCAGCCGTGCGGATCCTGTGGGTTCAGACCCTGAAGTACTTCCAGACCCGCGATGGCATCCCGGCCCAGCAGGAGTGACCCGTCGAAGCTTGCGGAGAGCTCGGCGGGCGGGCGCCTTCTCTACCTGTCAAGCCAGGACGTAGAGAGGGTCGGACTCACGGAATCCGAGGTCGTGGCGGAGATCGCTTCGCTGTTCGTAGAGAAGGCCGCCGGACGAGTCGAGGCGCCACCCAAGCTCGGAGTTCATCCAACAAGGGACTCATTCCTGCACGCGATGCCAGCGCACGTTCCGGGCCGTCGCGCGACGGGGATGAAGTGGATCGGCGCATTCCCTGAGAATCGAACCCACGGGGTCCCACAGATCAGCGGGGTCATCGTGATCAACGACGACGACACCGGTCTTCCTCTCGCCATCCTCGACGCGCGCTGGGTGACGGCGAAGCGAACCGCCGCCGCGTCCGCCCTCGCAGCGAGGCACTTGGCGCGCCCGGACGCATCCAAGGTGGGGATTCTCGGCTGCGGGGTGCAGGGCCGGAGCCATCTCGTGGCCCTGTGCGCCGAGTTCCGTATCGAGGAGGTCGTCGCGTACGATCCATCCGAGGAGGCGCGAACGCTCTACGCGGAGGAGATGCGCGAGCACACGGGCGTACGCGTTTGCCCCTCGGCCGTGCCGCGCGACGCGGTGGAGGGGCGCGACGTGGTCGTGACCGCGGGGCCGATCGCGCGAACTCCCTATGCGACCATCGAGGCCGGCTGGCTCCCGGAGGGTGCGTTCGCCGCGGCCGTCGACTACGCGTCCGCCTGGAGCGCTGGCGCACTCGCAACATTCGACCGGATCTACACCGACGACATCCCGCAACTCGAGGCCCAACAACGGGAAGGCTACTTCCCTGACCTCCCCGCGCCTTACGCTGACCTGGGCCAGGTTGTGGTCGGCGCAAAGCGGGGCAGGACGACCGGGAAGGACCGGATCATGGCCTGCCTCCTCGGCCTCGCGGCCGAAGATGTCGTCGTCGGCCGCCTCGTCGCCGAGCGGGCTGTCGCGAAGGGAATCGGTACCTGGCTTCCGCTGTAGGAGAGGCCGCGAGGAGGACTGTGAACGTGGAGCGAACGCTCGGAGAGCGAAGTCAGACGACGGAATGGCGCTCGCGCGAGGGGTGGCAAGCGTTTCGAACGGTCGACCTCCATGCAGCGGGCGAGCCGTTGCGCATCGTGACCGAGGGCTTTCCTGAGCTCCGCGGCGCGACGATGCTTGAGCGCCGACAGGATGCTCGAGCGCGCTGCGACGGGCTGCGGCGGATTCTCATGTGGGAGCCCCGCGGCCACGCCGACATGTATGGGTGTCTCGTCACTCCTCCTGCGACCGACGACGCGGACTTCGGCGTTCTCTTCATGCACAACGAGGGGTGGAGCACCATGTGCGGTCACGGCGTGATCGCCGTGACGACGGCGGCCATCGAGCTCGGATGGGTCGCCGCACAAGAACCTGAGACGACGGTGCGAATCGACGCCCCGGCGGGCCGAATCACGGCGGTGGCGCACCTCGAGGTTGGACACGTCCGCGCGGTCCGGTTCCGCAACGTCCCGTCGTTCGTGCTCGCCTTGGATCAGGCGGTCGACGTTCCCGGGATCGGGCGCGTTCGATACGACCTCGCGTTCGGCGGTGCGTTCTACGCGTACGTGGACGCCGCGGACGTGGGACTCCGGTGCGCCCCCGAGGAGGTCGAGGCGTTGATCGTCGCAGGCCGCGCCATCAAGCACGCCGTCGTGGCTCAGCGCTCGATTCCGCATCCCCTCGACCCCGACCTAGGCTTCCTCTACGGCGTGATCCTCATCGCGCCGCCGCTCTCGGACGAAGCGGACAGCCGAAACGTCTGCGTCTTCGCGGACGGCGAGGTCGACCGAAGCCCGACCGGCACCGGGGTAAGCGGCCGGCTGGCGCTGCACTACGCGCGCGGCGAATTGGAGCTGGGACAGCCATTGGTAATCGAGAGCATCCTCGGCACTCGCTTCACAGGCCGCGTCGCGGAGGAGACGACGTGTGGCGCGTTCGCGGCCGTGGTCCCGGAGGTCGAGGGCACGGCACACATCACCGGCTACCACACGTTCGTCGTCGATCCCGACGACCCGCTCCGGGCGGGGTTTCTCGTGCGGTAGCCCGGCGAGGCTCTTCCTCCGCTAGCACGCTACGCCTCGCTGTGCGCGGTGCGGGCGATGACCTCCTCCTGCAACGCCCGGTCGAGGGCGTGGAAGTAGTCGCTGTACCCGGCCACTCGAACGATCAGGTCTCGGTACTCCTCCGGGTTCTCCTGCGCACGCCTCAACGTGGCGGTATCGACGACGTTGAATTGGATGTGGTGGCCATCGTACCGGAAGTACGTCCTCACGATCGCCGCCACCTTCCGCAGCCCCTCCTCGTCCTTGAGGACGTCAGGAAGGAATCGCTGGTTGAGGAGAGTGCCCCCCGTGCGGACGTGGTCGATCTTCCCCACGGAGCGAATGACGGCCGTCGGTCCGTGCGTGTCGGCCCCCTGCGTCGGCGAGATCCCGTCGGACAGTGGAATCCCGGCGCGGCGGCCGTTCGGTGTGGCACCGACCTTCTCACCAAAGAAGACGTGGACCGTGGTCGGCAGGAGGTTGACGCGGTGCGCGCCGCCCTTCGTGTTCGGCCGCCCGTCGATGGCATCGAAGTACGCGTCGAAGATCCGCCGCGCGATGTCGTCGGCGCGGTCGTCGTCGTTGCCGAAGAACGGGGTCTCGTGCACGAGCAGGTTACGCTCGGCGTCGTGCCCCGCGAAGTCAGCCGCGAGGACTCGAAGCAGGCGGTCCATCGAGAAAGACTTGCGCACGAACACGTGCTCGCGGATCGCCGAGAGGGAGTCGGTCGCTGTCCCCATCCCGACCCCCTGGATGTACGTCGACTTGTACCGCGGACCCGAGCCGTTGTAGTCCTGGCCCTTCTCGATGCAGTCGTCGACGAGCACCGAGATGAACGGAGCGGGCATGTGCTCGGCGAAGATTCGCTCAATGCGACCGTTGCCCTCGACCTTGACGTCCACGAAGTGGCGAAGCTGCTTCTCGAACGCGTCGAAGACCTGCTCGAAGCTCTCGAACGTGCGCGGGTCGCCCGTGCTCGGCCCGATCCGACGGCCGCTATTTGGGTCGACGCCGTCGTGGAGCGCCAGCTCGAGGAGCTTCGGCCAGTTCATGTAGCCGGTCAGAATGCAGCTCTCCTTGCCGAACGCGCTGATCTCGACGCAGCCGCTCGGCCCGCCGGAGCGGGCGTCACGTAGGCTCTTTCCGACGCGCAGGAACTCCTGCACGATCGCGTCCGTGTTGAAGATCGACGGCTGGCCGAACCCCTTCCGAATCACCTCGAGGGTCCGGAGCAGGAATCGGTCAGGGCTCTTCTTTGAGAGCTGCACGCACGATCCGGTGTACGGGAGCCGCATCTCCTCGATCACGTCAAGCACGAGGTAGGACAGCTCGTTGACGGCGTCGGCTCCGTCCGGGGTCACGCCTCCGACGTTGATCAGGGTGAAGTCGTTGTACGTCGCGCTCTGCTCTTCCGTCACGCCGACCTTCGGGGGTGCTGGTTGGTTCGAGAACTTCACCCAGAAGCACTCGAGCAGCTCCTTCGCGCCGTCCCGGGTCAGCCGGCCTGCGTCGACGTCCCGCCGGTAGAACGGGTACAGGTTCACGTCGAGACGTCCCGGGTTGTAGGAGTCCCACTCGTTCAGCTCGGTGACGACGCCCAAGTGGACGAACCAGTACATCTGCAACGCCTCGCGGAACGTCCGCGGAGCGTGGGCCGGTACCCACGAGCAGATCTCGGCAATCTCGAGCAGCTCGGCGCGGCGCGCTGGGGTCTTCGCCTCGCCTGCCATGCGCCGCGCGAGATCGGCGTACCGCCCGACAAGTCGGATGAGCGCGTCGCAGACGATTTCCATCGCGTCGAGTTCGTCGACCCGCGCCGCGCGGTCCGCAACGTCGGAGGTTCGGAAGCGGTCCCGTGCTTCGGCAATCCGTGCCTTGAAGTCGAGGAAGCCATGGCGATAGATCTTGTCGTCGAGGATTGCGTGGCCTGGCGCCCGCTGCTCCATGAACTCCGTGAACACCCCCGCGTCGAACGCCGCGTGCCAGTCTTCGGACATCGCCGCGAACACCCGCTCGCGGAGGCTCTTTCCTTTCCAGAAGGGGATGATCCTCGACTCGTACAGCGTCTTCGTCGCGTCATCCACGAGGAACGGCGTCTTCCGGCGGGTCGAGAGGACCCGAAGATCCTCGAGCGAGTGGCAGCACAATTCGGGGTATGTCGACGTCGCGCGGGGCCGCGGGCCCCTCTCGCCAACGATCAGCTCGTCGTCCCCGATGTAGATCGTTTCGTTCTCGAGGATGTAGCGGAATCCCCGTGCGCGATGGACAGGAACGGACTCGCGTAGGGTCGCACTCTCGCGCTCGAAGCGCGTCAGGAGTTCCGCGCGTTCGCCGCTCACGCTCGGGCGGGTCGTCACGCATTCGGTTCGCAACCGCTCCACTCTCTCGTTCATCATCCTATCCCCCTATCGTTACCGGCAAGCTCGTCGCAGCACGAACGGCCGCGACTGCGTCCTCGATCGTCTCTGGGTCGGATGGAAGCACGCCGGGAAGCTCATAGCGTCTCCCCAAGTGTGCGAACTTCCGCTCCCCCGCGGCGTGGTACGGGAGGATTTGCACGGCCTCCACGCCAGGAAGTCGCGAGACGAACCGCCCGAGTTCCCTCAGGTCCCGCTCCGAATCGTTCACACCGGTGATCAACGGATACCGGATCCAGACGCGCTTCCCATCCTCCGACAGGCAGCGGAGGTTCGCGAGAATCGTCGCGTTCGAGACGCCCGTCCACCGACGGTGCCGCTCGTCATCGAGCAGCTTGATGTCGTACAGGAAGAGATCGGTGTGGGCCGCCACCGCAGCAAGGGCTGGCTCGGCGGCGAAACCGCATGTGTCGACCGCCGTGTGGATCCTGCGCTCCTGGCACGCCTGAAGAAGCTCCGCGGCAAACTCTGGTTGCGCGAGCGGCTCGCCCCCCGACAGCGTGACGCCTCCCCGCGACTGATCGTAGAAGAGCACGTCGCGGTCGATTTCGGAGAGGAGGTCGTCAATCGTGCGCGTCGAGCCGACGATTGATCGTGCTCGAGGGACGCACGCTGCGACACAGGCGCCGCAGGCCGTGCAACGGGTCCGGTCGGTCTCGGGCTTTGCGGCGGTCGACGCACGGGCGATTGCCCCATGGGGGCACGCCGAGACGCACGCCCCGCAGGCGACGCACCGCTCGCCCCAGAAGAGGAGCTCCGGCCCTCGCTCCTGGCTCTCCGGGTTGTGGCACCACGCACAGCGCAGGGGACAGCCTTTCAGGAAGACCGTGGTGCGTACGCCCGGGCCGTCGTGGATGGCAAAGCGCTTGAGGTCGAAGATGGTCCCGGTTCTCGACGCCGTTACAGTGGCACTGCACGTTCTCATGCCCTCGTCCCCTTCGATCCGTGCTCGCCGATCCGCAGAGAAACGATACGTCGAGATCCGAACGGATGCAAGGGCATGCGCCGGCTCTTGTAGTGTCACTGAACACGAGGATTCAAGGGGCGGGATCGCCCTAGGCTGGCGCAGTCTAGGGCGTCGCCTTGGGAACCCTAGGCTTGGCTTTGGAAGCCTTGGGGTTCTCCTTGGAAGCCGTAGGGCTCCCCTCGGAACCCGCAGGGTTCCCTTTGGCCCGACGACGTTCGGTCGCACGGGCGTCGACGGCAAGGGCAAGGGGGTCTCCCGCGAGCACGACGCCGTAGACGCAGTCCGCTGCCTCACGGGACACGTACCCGTTCTCGACATCGGCTCGGACCGCCTCCGGGGGACGCGTCATCGGATCGCCATAGCCGCCGCCCGTGCCCGTGATGAAGCGAACCAGGGTTCCGGCGGGCATGACTTCTCCGGACAAACGTCCGCGCCGGTCGATCCGGCCGTCGGGGTAGTAGACCTCAACACCGTTCGTGGACCCGTCGTGGCCGCCCGCGAACCCCCACGGCGGGTACAGGTGGCGGCCGAAGCTCGCGGTCACCGACGCGCGTGAGTTCCGGATGCGGTAGTCCTTGACGATGCCGAGGCCGCCGCGCCGTGCCCCATGCCCGGCGTCCGCAGCGTGGAGCGCGAACTGTTCCACGAGAAGCGGGTAGCGCGTCTCGGCGACCTCGGCGGAGAGGATGTACGTCTCGCCGTCGTTCGTACAAACGAGGGCGCTCTCCCCGTCCTTTCCCGCGGCCGCGCCCCACCCCCCCGCGTTGGGCTCGACGGAGAAGAACCACTCCCCCGTCTCGTCGGAAATCCCGCTGACGGTGGTCCCGCAGACCGAGAGGAAGTGGCCGGCGGGGATCCGGTCTGGAAGCGCCGCCGCAAGCGCTCTCCAGATGACGTCCCCGGAGTAGGCGTCCGACTCCCAGTAGGTGCTGATCGGGGCCGGGCGTTTCGGATTGAACACCGTGTCCTCGGGCACCACGATCCGAAGGGGAGCGAAGAAGCCCTCGTTCGGCGCCGCGTGGGGCGAAAGCACGCTCTGGTACGCGAACTTCACCGTGCTGATCAGAACCGAAAGCGGGCAATTGATCGGCCCGGCGCACGTCTTGCCGGTCCCCGTGAAGTCGACGACGAACTCGTCGTCGCTGAGGGTGACGCGGACGTGCACGGGGACCGGATCACCTCCGAGGCCGTCGTCGTCAATGAACTCCTCGGCTTCGTAGACGCCGTGAGGCAGAGACCGGAGCTCCGCAAGGGCGTGGCGCCGACCCTGGTCGATCGAGATCTCGATGGCCTCGAGCACCGCCTCGACGCCGAACTTGCCGCACAACTCGGCCACGCGCCGGGCCGCGACGTGGAGCGACGCCGCCTGAGCGCGCATGTCGCCGAGGGTCAGCTCGGGAGCTCGCACGTTGCGGGCCACCATCTCAACGATGTCCTCGACCTCCTCGCCGGCGGAGACGAGGCGGACAACGGGAAACTGGATCCCTTCCTGATAGATGTCGGTGGCGCTCGGGGACCAGCTCCCGGGGTCCTTGCCACCGACGTCGTTCCAGTGTGCCTTGCTCGCCGCGAACAGGACCAACTCGCCGTTGAAGAAGACGGGCGCGACGAGAACAACATCGTTCTGATGCGTGGCGCCGCCCATGTACGGATCGTTGGTCATGAACACATCGCCGGGCCGAATGCGCCCGCGGAACTTGGCGAGCACGTCGCGGACGGCGTCGGTCAGAACCCCAATGAACGGCGGGATGCCGTTCGCCTGGGCGACCATGCGGCCCGCGCGATCGACCACGGCGCACCCGTAGTCGAGGACCTCGTAGATGACGGAGCTCTTTGCGGTGCGTCCGAGCGCCACAAACATCTGCTCCGCCGCAGAGACGAGCGCCCGCTTGATGACTTCGACGGTGAACAGATCGACGGAGCGCGCGGTCATGGGGTGGCCTCCTCGACGAGGATCAGGTTGCCGAACCGGTCTCGCCGCACCGTCTGTCCCGGCAGAACGACCGTCGTCGACGCCGGCTCCTCGATGACGGCGGGGCCCTCGATCGCACGATCGACAGGAATCCGGTCCCGTTCGAAGACGCGCGCGCTCACCCATCCAAGGCCCTCGTACTGCACCCGACGGTCCTTCTTCCGCGCCGCGGAGAGCGAGGTCGACCCGGCGTCGACCTCGCGCAGCGACGGCTTGCGCACCGTTCCCCAAGCGGCCACGTGGTAGTTGACGACCTCGACGGGATCGGCGAGCCGGAACGCGTACGCGCGCTCGTGCAGGGCGTGGAACCGCTCGAGGAGGCGGTCGAGGTCGTCGTCCTCGAGGATCGGAGTGAGGACGGCGTGCTCCTGCCCTGCGTACCGCAGATCCACGTACTGCTGCGCCCAGGCTCGCTCGACGACCACGCGTTCCTCGGCAAAGCTGCGCAGCGCCTCGGAGGTCAGATCGCCGATCTCGGAGCGCACGTGCTCCCACGTCGCAGGGTTGCACGGCGTCACGCGGGTCCGGACGAAGTCCTGGCGCAAGTCGGTGAGGAGCATTCCCCACGCGGAGAACTGGCCCGGCGCGGCGGGGATGAGGATCGTGCCGACGTGGAGCTGCCGCGCGAGCGACGACGCGTGGAGTCCACCAGCGCCGCCGTAGGCGACCAAGGCGAAGTCGCGCGGGTCGTGTCCGCGCTCTACGGTGACACGCTCCAGCGCGGCCTGCATGTTGGCGTTCACCAGGCGCAGAATTCCCATCGCCGCGTCGTCCTCGCCGAGACCGACCCGTTCGCCGAGTGACGCGACCGCGCGGCGGGCGCTCTCGCCGTTCAGCGTCATTCGCCCAGCCAGGAAGTAGTCGGCATCGAGTCGGCCGGCCAGGAGGTTCGCGTCCGTCACCGTGGGCAGGGTCCCCCCGCGGCCATAGCACGCAGGCCCGGGACTTGCCCCCGCGCTCCGCGGTCCGACGTGGAGCCCGCCTCCCTCGTCGAGCCACGCGATCGATCCCCCGCCGGCACCGACTTCGACGATGTCGACGACGGGGATGCGAAGCGGATACCCGGCCCACGTCTGCGACCGCTCGAGGTGGTAGTCGGTCCGGATCGCAACCTCCCCGGACTCGATCACGCTCACCTTGGCCGTGGTCCCCCCCATGTCGAACGCGATGCAGTTCTCCAAGCCCGCCTGCCGCGCCACGGCGGCCGCTCCGATGATTCCGCCGACCGGCCCCGACTCGACGAGGTGGATCGGCAGCCGCCGCGACCGGCCGAAGCTGCTCGTTCCCCCGTTCGACTGCATCGTCAGCATCGAGCCTCGCAGACCGCGAGCCTCGAGCTGCTCGGCCAACGAAGCGAGGTAGGCGTCCGCCACGGGGCGCACGTAGGCGTTGAGGACGGTGGTGTTCGTGCGCTCGTACTCCCGCCACTCGCGCGTCAGCTCGTGGGACGCCGACACCGGAATCCCCGGGCAGGCTTCCTCGAGAAGGCGCTTCGCGCGCGCCTCGTGCTCGACGTGCGCGTAGGCGTGGAGGAAGCAGACGGCGATCGCCTCAACGTCGCTGCGTTGGCACGCGGTGGCGACTTCGAGCACGTCCTCTTCGGAGAGCGGCTCGAGAACCTCGCCCTTCCACGTGACGCGCTCGCGGACCTCGAACCGCAGGGCCCGAGGTACGAACGGCGTGGGCTTGCGGTAGAGGAGGTTGTACATGTCCGTGCGGTTCGCGCGCTGGATCTCGAGGACGTCGCGAAAGCCCCGCGTGGTGACGAGGGCGACGCGGCACCCCGTCCGCTCGGTAAGCGCGTTGATGACCACGGTGGTCCCGTGGACGAACTGGGAGACGTCGGCAAGATCCACGTTCCCTTGGGCAATCGCATCGAGGACGCCGTCGGCGAAGTTGCCGGGCGTCGTCAGCGTCTTTCCGAGGTCAAGCGCACCGGTTGACTCGTCCAGGGCGACCAGGTCGGTGAACGTGCCCCCGATGTCGACGGCGAGCCTCCGGCTCACGATGTCCGCTCCTGGGATCCGGGGTATAGGTGGCAGCGAACCACGTGCCCCGCCGCGACCTCCACCGTGGCTGGGTCGATCTTGTCACAGACGTCGAGCCGGCTCGGACAGCGCGAGTGGAAGCTGCATCCGGGAGGGATGTTCACCGGGCTCGGGATCTCGCCCCGCGAGATCCCCTTCGCCGGCTTCAGGCTCTCCTCCTCGTCCGAGACCACCGGGATCGACGAGAGGAGCATCTTCGTGTACGGATGCAGCGGCATCTGGAAGAACTCGGCCGTGTTCGCGATCTCGCTCAGCTTCCCGAGGTACATGATCGCGACGCGCGACGCGACGTTTCGCATCAGCGACATGTCATGGGTGATGAACAGGTACGTGAGCCCCATCTCCTTCTGGAGTCCGAGGAGGAGGTTGATGATCTTCGCCTGGACCGAGACGTCGAGCGCCGACGTTGGCTCATCCAGAACGACGAACGAGGGGTCGGTGGCCAGAGCACGGGCGATGGCCACCATCTGCTTCTCCCCGCCGCCGATCGACTGCGGGTGCTTGTAGAGATACTCGGCCGGCGGAAGCTCCACACGCTCGAGGAGCGCGCTGATCCGCGCCACCTGCTCGCGCCCCGAGGCCAGGTGATGGACGGCGAGCGGTGTCGCCAGGATCTGCTTGATGGTCCGCTTCGGGTTGAGCGACGAGCCGGGGTCCTGGAACACGATCCGGATCTCGCGCTTCAGCTCCTTGCTGCGCTTTGCCGCCGTGGCGCCGATCGACTGCCCATGGAACAGAATGTCGCCCGTTGTGGGAGCGTAGATCCCGACCACGCACTGCGCCGTCGTCGTTTTCCCCGACCCCGATTCGCCCACGAGGCCGAGGGTGTCGCCGGGCGCCATCCGAAAGTCGATGTCGTCAACGGCGCGCACCGTGCCCCGCTTGGTGGGAAAGAACTTCGTCAGTCCGCGAGCTTCGAGGATGGGTTCGGTCATGACGGGGACCTCCGGTACAGGTAGCAGGCCGCACGCTGGTCGGCTCCGACGTCCGACATCGGCGGCGCCTCGACCGAGCATTCAGGCATTCGATGGGGACAGCGGGGATGGAATCGGCACCCCGGTGGGGGTTCCAAGTAGTTCGGGATGCGACCCGGGATCCCCTCGCTGACGCCACGCCCCGTGAGTCGGGGCACGCTCGCCATCAACCCCTGCGTGTACGGGTGCTTCGGCGACGCGAGCAGCTGCCGCGTGGGTCCGGTCTCCACGATCGAGCCGGCGTACATGATGTAGATGCGCTGCGTCAGGTCGCGGACCACGCCCATCGAGTGCGTGATCATGAGGACGGACGAGCCCTTCTGGTCGACGAGCCGATCGAGCTTGCGAAGAATCTGATCCTGGATCGTGACGTCGAGGTTGGTGGTCGGCTCGTCGGCGAGAAGGAGTCGCGCGGTCGTCGACAAGGCCTCCGCAATGCAAACGCGCTGGCGCATTCCCCCCGACAACTGGATCGGGTAGTTCGACATGATGCGCTCCGGATCCGGCATCCCGGTCTCCTCGAGCGCCTGGATGCAGCGCGCTTCGATCTCTCGGCGCGACAGAACCCTCCCTTCCGGCGTGCGCATCGAGTCGCGAACGATGTCGCGAAGCTGTGAGCCGACTGTGAACACCGGGTTGAGCGACTGGAGCGGGTCCTGGAAGATGGCGGTCAACTCCTCCCGGCGCAACACGTGGAGCGCGCGGCGGTGCATCCTTAGCACGTCGCGTCCGCGGTAGAGGATCTCGCCGCTGGTCACTATCGCAGGAGGGATCGGCAACACGCGCAGCACCGATTTCACGGTCGTCGTCTTCCCGCACCCGGTTTCCCCGACCAGTCCGACTCGCTCGCCCTCGGCGACCCAGAGAGTGACGCCGGCCAGGACGCGCAGGTGGCCCTCGAAGATGCGAAAACCGACGTGGAGGTCCCGAATCTCGAGCAAAAGCGATGCGTTGGGCATCAGACGTCCTCCACGGCGAAGACGTCGCGCAGTCCGTCTCCGATGAGGTTGAAGGCGAGGATGACGATCACGATGGCGAGCGCGGGGAAGATCGTCGACCACCACTCCGCCGGGAGGCGCTTCGCCCCCTCGGCGACCATGGTTCCGAGCGCGGGCTTGGGCGGCTGGACGCCGAGGCCGACGAAGCTGAGCGTCGACTCGATGAGAATGACGAGCCCCATGTCGAGCGTCATCTTCGTCATGATCGGAGCGAAGCAGTTGGGAAGGATTTCGCGGAACAGGATGTGGAACTGGCTCGCCCCGGTGAGCTCCGCCTCCTTCACGAAGTACTCGTTCCGAAGGGACGACGCGAGCGAGAATACGAGACGCGAGTACCACGGCCACCAGACGAGGGCGATCGCCATCATCTGGTTGATCAGGTTCGGAGTCAGCATTGCCGTGATGGCAAGGGCCAGAACCAGCGGTGGCACCGCGAGGAAGACGTCGGTCACCCTCATGATCACGACCTCGACCCACGTTCCGCGGCGGTAGCCGGCAATGAGGCCGAGGATGACTCCGGGAGCCACTCCGAGGCCGAGCACGACGGCGCCGATCATGAGCGAGAAGCGGTACCCGAACAGGGTCCGGCTGAAAATGTCGCGGCCGATCCGGTCGGTCCCGAAGAAGTGTTGCGCGCTCGGTGCCTGGCTCGCATCGCGGAAGTTCGTGTACGCCTTGGCGTGCCCGGGGTACGGAGCGATGTACGGAGCGAAGATGGCCACGAACAAGACGAGGACGAGGATGACCAACCCCAAGACAGACAGCGGGTTGCGCGAGTACTTGTACCAGCCGTGGGCGAGGTTGCGCCGCCGCTGGCGCCAAGCGGCAAGGAGGTCGGCCTTCGTCGATTCACGCATCGCCTACGCACCTCCCTGTCGAAGCCGAACGGTCGGATCGAGAAACATGATGATGATGTCGACGATCAGGTTGACCAGAGCGAACGTGATCCCGATGACGAGGACCACAGCAACGATCGCGTTCAGGTCCTTGTTGAGCATCGCCGTCATGGCGTAGCGGGAGAACCCCGGCCACATGTACACAGTCTCCACGAGAAACGCGTTCGACATCAGGAACGCAAAGTCGAGGCCCATGACCGTGACCGTCGGGATGATCGACGGGCGGAGCAAGTACTTGAACAGGATGCGCGAGGTGCGGATCCCGTGGACCTTGTGCAGGGTGATGTAGTCCTTCTGCATCGTTTCAACGATCGACGTTCGCGTGATGCGCCCTTCCTGAGCGATGTGAATCACGGCAAGGCTGAACGCGGGGAGGAGGAGGTGCTTGAGCGCTGTCACCGTCACGTCCAGGCGTCCGGCGAGGAGCCCATCGACCATCATGAACCCCGTTCGCACCGGGGGCGGCTGCATCATGATCGGGATCCTGCCGATCCCCGGAGCCAGCTTGAGCACCTGGCTGAACACGAAGAGAAGCAGGATGGCGACCACGAACGAGGGGGTCGCGATCCCGAGGTAGGAGACGAGCCGAGAGACCCCATCGAACCACGAGTTGCGGAAATACCCGGCAAGCACTCCGGTGACCTGTCCAACCACGAAGGAGATCAACGTAGCGAACAGGATCAGTTCCAGCGTGGCCGGGATGTACTGCGCCAGATCGCTAGCCACCGATCGCCGCGTGTAGGACGATACGCCGAGGTCTCCGTGCAGCAGGGATCGGAGCCAGTAGTAGTACTGGACGGGAAACGAATCGTTCAGGTGCATCTGCTCCCGCACCCGCTCCACCTGTTCCTGCGACGCCAGAAGACCGAGCGCCTGGCGTGCGGGGTCGCCGGGGACGACGCGAGCAATGAAGAAGATCAGGAGGGAGAGCCCAAACAGGACGAACACCGACTGCAGGAGCCTGAGACCGATGTACTTGGCCATGCTGTCCTTGCGCTCGGTTTCGAGCGACGAAGGAGGGCGAGACCCGGAGGTCTCGCCCTCCCGTTACGGGCTATCTGCCCATCGCCTCTTTCGCCTTCATGTTGATCCGCCACATGTGCATGTTCTCGCTCGGACCAATGAAGACGATGGTCTCCTGCGGCCCGACGATGTACGCCTGGCGGGCGAACAGGGTCGGCTTCTGATACGGATAGAACGCCAGCGCGTGCGACGCGATCAGCGGCTGCACCTGCTCGTAGAGCGCGAGGCGCTTCGCTGAGTCGGGCTCCGCCCGCGTCGCGTCGAGAATCCGGATGATCTCGGGGTCGTCAAAGAACCAGTGAGCCTCGAAGATCCATCCGAGTCCCTTCGGCGCGAACATCGCGTACGTGTAGTAATCGTGCGTCGGCGCGGACTGTGGGCCGAACAGGAAGATCGTCATGTTCGGCGTCGTCTCGGGAGATGAGCACTCCGCGGAGTACTGCGGCCACGGGGGTCCGGTGACCTCCACCGTCACGCCGAGTTGCGCCATGTCCGCCTGCAGTTGAAGCCCAACCTCTTCCTCGAACCCCAAGCCTCCGCAGAAGTGGAAGCTGACCTTGACGTTCTTCAGGTCCTTCGCGTACTTGGAGAGCGCCAACTCCTGGCGCGCCCGCTCGAGGTTCTGCTTGCGCGGCTGCGGGTCAATGGCCACGTACCCCGGCATGTTCGGCAGCAGGATGCCGGTTTCGCCGTTCCCGAACTGCATCCACGGGCCGACGATGCCCTCGTAGTCAAACGCGTAGAGGATCGCCTTGCGGAAGTGCTCGTCGTCGGTCGGCGGCACCTTGGAGTTCATCCACACCGTGACGTTCTGCGCCCAGACGCTCGAGAACGCGAGCGTCGAATCCTTCTTGATCTCCCCGAGCTGCGGCAGGGTCCAGCCGCCGTTGATCTCGAGGTCGAGTCCGCCGCTCTTCAGGAGGGTCATCAGGGTCGTGTAGTCGGTCTCCATGATGAAGACCAACTGCTCGATCGGAACCTCGTCCGGTCCCCAGCCCGCGTTCGACCACCCCTCGAAGTAGTCCACGAACCGCACGGCGTCGAGGCGCTGGCCCGGGATGTGGCCGGTCATCCGATACGGACCGGTCCCGGCGTCGTGCGTCGTCAACCAGTCTTCGCCGTAGTCACCGAACTCTCCGTAGTTGCCAGCTTTGACGTTCGCAAGCACAACGGCCTTCTCCACCGGGAAGAACAGCACCAGGAGGTCCGGGAAGATGGCGCTCGGTTTGTCGAGAACGAAGTCGACAGTGTACCGGTCGACGACGGCCGCGGTAACCTTCCCCAGCGGGCCCGAGTTGCCCCGCCCCATCGCGATGAACCGCGTCATCGAGAACGCGACGTCCTCCGCCGTGAGCTCATTGCCCGAATGGAACTTCACTCCCTGCCGGAGCACGAACCTCCAGCGGGTGAAGTCTCCCCCGACCGGTTCCCAGCTCGTCGCCAGATGAGCCCGAACTCCGCCCTCCGGGGCGGGGTAGACGAGCGGGCTGTACAGGTTGTACATCGTCTCCGTGTCATACCAGTCCGACGCGGTGGCCGGGTCCGCCGTAATGACGGGGTACCCATTGATGACGGCCACGTTGTCCGTGGCGCCCAGCCTCGGAATCCTCACGCTGCATCACCTCTCTCCGCTTCTTTCAGCCACGCACATGCCTCCTTCGGGTTCACCTCTGCTGCCGGTTCCACCTCCTCGTTCGATCCATCTCCGCGGCCGCGGCGGCTGTCGCCGCCGCGCCTCCTCAGTCAACGATCAAGAGCTCGTGAGTCACGGTCGTCATCGGCACGCCTCCCGACTCCGAGACCACGACGACGTCCTCGATGCGAACCCCGAAGCGTCCCGAGAGGTACACGCCCGGCTCGACGGAGAAGGCCATCCCGGGCTCGAGCAACGTCTTGTTCCCCGCGACGATGTACGGGGGTTCGTGGATATCGAGGCCGATGCCGTGTCCCGTGCGGTGGATGAAGCGATCGCCCAATCCGGACGACGTCAGGAAGTCGCGCGCCACGCGGTCGATCTCCTCGGCCGGCACGCCTGGGCGCACGGCGTCCACGGCACGCTGCTGCGCTTCGCGAACCGCGTCGTAAACCGTTCGGACCTCGTTCGACGGCTCGCCGCATATGACGGTCCGGCTGATGTCCGAACGGTAGCCGCCCGTGCGGCACCCGTAGTCAAGAATGACCACATCGCCGCTTGCGATCCGCCGCCCCCCCGCCCGGTAGTGCGGCAGCGCCGCCGCCGGCCCCGATGCGACCAACGGGCTGAATGCCGTGTTGTCAGCCCCCGCGCTCCGCATCGCGTCCACCAGAACCGCGGCGATCTCGAGCTCCGTGCGTCCGACAAACGGCGTCTCGATGACCCTCCGGAACGCCTCGTCGGCGATCGCACCGGCTCGACGCAGGAGCTCCACTTCCTGGGCATCCTTTCTCATCCGGAGCTTGGCGAGGACCGGCGTCGCGCTCGAGAACGCGTGCTGGGGCAGCGCCTTCTGGCACGCGAGAAGGAACTCCGCCCAGAGAGACTCCTCGACCAGGACCGGTCCCGGCGATCGCGCGACATCCTTCAGTGCCGCCGCGAGGGCATCGTGAGAGCCCTCGTGGTCCGCCCACACGAAGTGCTTCGCGAACCCGGTGTCGGCCCGCACCTGCTCCGCGTAGAGTTCCGGGACCACGAAGGCCGGTTCGCCCTCCCGCGGAACCAGAACCACCAAGAGGCGCTCGCCCGGCTCGTCGGTGAACCCCGTCAGGTAGCGCATCGACGAGGACAGACCGACGATCAAGAGGCTTGCGGGGCTCTCCCCCAACTCACGTTGCACGGCGGACAGCCGCTCACCGTACGGCTTCACGTTGGTCATCTTGTCGACTTGCCTCCTCGGTCCGCACGACGCGGAGCGTCACTCTCCTGAACCCGCGTTACATGGATCGTTTCGATGCCGTGTTGCCAGATTCGAACGCCGATCTCGGCGATTTTCGGCCACTGATCCTGTGACACGCGCGCGAAGACGTTGACCGGTAGGTTGCCGCGGTGGTCGCGGACGACTTCGGCGCCGTAGTACACAGAGAGCGCCTCGCTGGCACCCTCGGCCTTCTCCCACTCGCGCCAGTAGATGACGTCCCCGGTATTCACGGTCGATGTGTCGTTCTCGCGCGGCGGCGCGGAACGCCCGAGCGCGACCGGGAAGTAGACCTCGCGCCCGCACCAACGCGTGTGGTAGGCCGTTGCCTCGAGCGGCAGGGCCGAGATAACCGCAGCGATCGTCCGTGGCGCGAGGTCGGGTAGAACATCGGCGACGAGCACTCCGCCGCGCTCGAACTCCAGCCGAATGCGCTCGACCGTCACCGCTTGTCACCCGCCTTGCCGAGCTTCTTCCGCAGGGTCGTCGTGGCGGTTCGATCGACGGCAAGTGTGTCCGGGTCCAAGACTACGCCGTAGTCGGAGCGCGCCGCCTCCAAGGAGACGTAGCCGTTGGCCACGTCGGCGGCGACCAAGGCTGGATCGCGGTCGAGCGGGTTTCCGTATCCGCCGCCACCGCCGCCCTGGAAGCTCACGACCTCTCCCTTCGCGAGCGGCAGGTTCGAGATCTTCCTCCACCGCTCTTCTCGCCCATCGTTGCGGCGGACAACCGTGATGTTCGTCTTGCCTGGCTGCCCGCCGAAGACACCCCACGGCGGCGTGTAGAGAACCCGATCGGCCGTCACCGTCATCCCGGCGTCGGAGCCAAGCCGGTACTCGCGGCGGACCCCAAGCCCGCCACGGAACTTCCCGGCGCCGCCGGAGTCCTGAATCAGCTCGAATCGGTCAACCCGCCACGGGTACCGGATCTCGGCCACTTCGGCGGGGACGTTGTACGTGTCGCCGAGCGTCATCGAGAACAGCGCCGACTCCCCGTCTTCGTTCGGCTTCCCGCCGTATCCGCCGGCATCGGCCTCGGCGCAGACGTAGTACTTCTTCGTCTTCGGGTCGGTCCCGTAAAGGAAGTTGGCCATCGAGTCGCCGAAGTACCCGCCGCGCACCTGGTCCGGGATCGCCGGAGCAAGCGCCTTCAAGAACAGGTCCGGAATCGTCGACGAGGGCGTCGGCCACATCGCGCACGCGGCCGGGAACTTCGGCTTCAGAAAGCTGCCGTCCGGGATGACGATCCGCAACGCGCGGAAGAACCCCTCGTTGCTCGGCAGGTGGGGGGTGGTCACGATCTTGAACGCGTAGCGGGTCGCCGAGATCGTCGACGGCTCGGGCGTGTTCATCGGCCCCCGGCTCTGCGGCCCGGTCCCCGTGTAGTCGGCGATCATCTCGTCGTCGTTCACGGTGATTGTCAGCTTCAGGACGAGCTTCTCGTCGAGCGGCGCGTCGTCGTTCCCGTCGCCGTCGAGAATGGCGTCCGCCGTGTAGACGCCGTTCGGGATTCGCCGCACCGCGGCGCGCGCGAGTCGCTCGCCCTGGGCCAGCATCTCCGCGAGGGCGGCCATCGTGGTCTTGACGCCGAACCGGTCGATCACCTCGGAGAAGCGCTGGCTCCCCTTGCGTACCGCCGCCACCATGGCTCGGACATCTCCGAGCACGGCGTCGGGGACCCGCGTGTTGGCGCGGATCAAGCGGAACACGTCGTCGTTGTTCTTCCCTTCGATCAAGAGCTTGACGGGCGGCAGCCGAAAGCCCTCCTGAAAGACCTCCACGGTGTCGCTGTACCAGCCGCCCGGATAGATGCCTCCCATGTCCACGGTGTGTCCGCGGAACGCGGCCCACCCGAGGATCTCTCCGTCGTGGAACGCCGGGCAGAGGGCAACCAGATCCGGGCAGTGCGTGCCCCCGCCGTTGTACGGGTCGTTGCACAGGATGACGTCTCCGGGGCGCAGGTTCGCGCGGCCGATCGTCTCGTAGGTTGACTGCACGGCGTAGCCCAGGTTCGCGAGGAAGATGGGGAGTCCCGGCGTCTCGGCGATCAGGTTCGCGTCGCCGTCGAGGATTCCGCAGCTGAAGTCAACAACCTCGTAAAGGATCGGGGAGTACGCGGCGTGTTCGACGGTTCGCCGGATGTCGCGGCTCGCCGCGATCAGCCGGTTGCGAATGACTTCCAGGGTTACGGGATCGATCTTCATCGCTCCTCCTCGTGGATCGAGACAATCAGGGTTCCGTAGTCATCGACGCGGCAGACTTGCTTCGGCTCGACCGTCGTGGTCGCTGTGACCTCCTCGATCAGCGCCGGGCCGTCGATGACGTTCTGGGCGAGGAGCCGCTCGCGACGGTAGATCGTGAACGGCTGATGGCGGCCGCTTCCGACGTACACGGGACGCTCTCCCATGCGGGCGTCGGCAGGCGGCGTCTTCGAACCCGTCTGGATCTTCTCCAGCACCGGCTTGTTGACGCTCCCGATCCCGATCACCTTGAGCGAGACGATCTCCTTCTCCTCCTCGGGGGCGTTGTGGCCGTACACCCGGAGATGCATCTCGTCGAACGCCGCCGCCAGGCCACGCTTCGCCGTCTCGGTGACGGGGCACGTAGCGCCGACCGCAAGCGTGTGCTCCTGGCCGATGTAGCGCAGATCCAGTTGGTACGACATCGTGATCTGCTTCTTGTCGATGTTCTCCTTCCTGAACACCTCGCGGATCTTCTCCTCGAGCGAGGCGAAGGTGCCGTTGAGCTCGCCGATGTCGGCGGAGCGCAACGGAGCGATGTAGGTTTGGCCGAGGTCGTGGCGCAGGTCGGCCATGAGCATGCCCCACGCCGAGAAGACGCCGGAGTACGGCGGGACGATCACGGTCGGGATGTGCAGGTCCTTGGCAATCGCCGCCGCGTGGATCGGGCCCGCCCCGCCGAACGCGACCATCGCGAACTCGCGCGGGTCGTAGCCTCGCTTCACGGTCATCGACTGCAGAAGACCGGACATGTTCGTGTTGACGATCTTGACAATTCCCAACGCGGCCTCATCGACGGAGAGGTCGAAGTGATCGGCCACCTTCTTGATCGCGTCGTGCGCGTGGACCTTCGAGATCTTCATTTCCCCGCCGAGGAAGTAGTCCGGATCCAGAATCCCGAGCTGCAGGTTAGCGTCCGTGACCGTCGGCTCGGTGCCTCCGCGCAGGTAACACGCCGGTCCCGGCACGGCGCCCGCACTCTGGGGACCGACGTGCATGGCGCCCGCTTCGTCAATCCAGGCGATCGACCCTCCTCCTGCTCCGATCTCGCGCAGGTCCACGACGGGAAGCAGGATCGGTCGGCCCTCCACCACGTACTGCTCGGCCGTTTCGGGGAGCCCGCCGGTGATGATCGACGTCTTCGCCGTGGTCCCGCCCATGTCATACGAGATCACGTTGGCGAACCCGGCGAACTTCGCAAGTTGGGCGGCTCCGATGGCTCCGCCCGCCGGACCGGACTCCACCATGGCGATCGGCATGTCACGGGCCACCGACGCCGCCATCACGCCGCCGTTCGACTGCATGATCTGCAGGATCTGGGTGAAGCCGCGCTTCCGAAGATCGTCCTCGAGCTGGTTCAGGTATAGCCGAACGACTGGCATCACGTAGGCGTTCTGCGTCGCCGTGCTCGTTCGTTCGAACTCGTAGTAGCGTCGAGTGATGAGGTGGGACAAGGACACCGTGACCCCGGGAAGCCGCCGGCCGAGGAACTCGCCGATCGCCGTCTCGTGCTCCGGGTTGGCATACGCGTTGAGCAGGCACACGGCCACGGACTCCACCTTCTCCCGGACAAGAACGTCGATGAGGCTGTCCAGGTCTTCCTCGCGCAGCGGCTCCACGACGCGCCCCTCCGCATCGATCCGCTCGCGCACCTCGAGTCGAAGGCGTCTCGGCACGAGCGGGCGCGGCTTCGCATAGAGCGCGTCGTACATCTCCGTCCGGTTCGAGCGGCCGATCTCGAGTACATCGCGGAAGCCTTGAGTCGTGATGAGGGCCGTCTTCGCGCCCTTCCCCTCGATTAGGGCGTTGATAACGACCGTTGTGCCGTGCGACAGGAACGAGGCATCCCGCAGAGGAACGTTCCACTTCTCGATGCACTCGATGGTCCCGATCGCGGGATTGTGGGGCGTGGAAGAGACCTTGCTGAGCCTGATCTTCCCTGTTTTCTCGTCGAGGAGTACACCGTCGGTGAACGTCCCCCCCACGTCCGTGCTGAGCCTATACATTGCTTCCTCCTGATGGTCGAGGTTTCGGATGACCGACCCCGGTCGTCCCCTGCAGAGAGTTCTCCGTAGCCGCCTGCCACGCCCGCTCCGTCTCGATCGACCCGGGGGCCGATCGAGCCAGGAGCAGCTTGGCTCCCCCGTTCTGCGTCGTCGCACAACCTCGGTGACTGAGAGCCGGGAGGTGGTAGCAGTCACCGGATCCGAGGGCGTAGCCCTCTTCTCCGATCGTCAGTTGAATGCGCCCCTCGAGGACGAATCCGAACTCCTCCCCTTCGTACGCTCCCAGCTCCTGTGAAAAGCCGGATGGGATCTCCGCCACGAGTACCTCCAGCGACCCCGCAGGGAGCGTGCCGCTCAAGAAGCGGTACGTAACCGTGCTGTCCGAAAGCTTCACGTGATCCGCGCCATCGTCGCCCCCTAGAAGGGGAACCCGCATCTCCTGGGCTCCCGGAAGGTCGGGGAGTTCGGCGCCCAGAAGCGCGATCGCCTTGGCGTAGCGCGCCGTCTGCACCCACAGCACCTTCGCCGCGGACTCGGCCGCCGCACATCGGTGGGACGTCGCGGCAAGCAGGTGGTAGCTGTCCCCAACTCCGAGGTGGTGCTCCGCCTCGCCGATCGTCAGGTCGATGGCCCCGTCTAGGACGTAGCCGAACTCCTCCCCCTCGTGAACGTGGGATTCGTGCGAGCTTCCTTGCGTCATCTCGCCGATCAGCACTTCGAAGCGCCGGCCGGGGAACTCGGCGCTCAAGAAGCGATACTTGATGGACGTATCGGACAGGCTGACGTACGAGCGGTTGTCTCCCTTCGTGATCGCCGCGGGGCGCGGATCAGCGAGGAACGCCTTCCCGGGGCCGTTCGACATCACGAGCATGTCAGCCAAGGCAACATCCAACGCTTCACAGATGGCGCGCAGGGACGGAATGGAGAACGACGACAGTCCACGCTCGATCTGAGATAGAAAACCCACCGAGAGACCGCATTGCTCCGAGAGCAAGCGGAGGGTCAACCCACGTTGACGCCGTAGGTATCGTAGTTTGCGCCCAACTTCCTGGAGGCGTTCAGTCTCCATGAAGCCATTCTAGACGGAGTGTGAACACGGGTCAAGCCATAGTGAACACCGTTCACTGAAAGTGATCCGTGTCACGGCGAAACCTACCTTCCCAGCGACGGCAACACAGTTCAGAACTGAGAAAGACTGCTACGCGGCAGTTCGACGCCTACTCGGCCGCGTTCGTGGGGAGGGGGTGCTTCTGCTAGTCCTTCCGCCTACCCCGCCGCAATGGGCTCGCCGCCGACTCGGTAGTAGTGGTCATCCAAGGCGTAGAGAATCGGATCGAAGGTGCGAAGGTCGGGAAGCGCGGAGCTCAACTCCTTCTCGGGGGAGGCACCCGTGCGGAAGAGATCCTCGCGAAGGTGGGCCTCCAGAACCTCGGCGACGAAGAAGTGCCGGTGCTGAACGGTTCCGTCCTGGAGGACGCGGCACTCGAGGTTGGCGGGGCAATCGTCGATGAGCGGCACCGGAAGGACATCGCCAGGCCGCCATGCGACAAGCCGCGACTTGTCGACGTCACGACCGGACACGTGGCCAAAGTGGTCAACCAAGGCAAGCTGCGCGGTCGTGGGAAGGTTGATGCTGAACTCGCGGCGATCTCGGAGGCCGCGTGTCGTGAAGTGGCCTTCATGGAGCGACACTGCGACCAGCGCTGGGCGGATCCCCATGATCGCACAATCGCCAACCGTGGCGAAATTGGCGCGGCCGTCGACCATCGCCCCGACAAGGACGATCGACACAGGGTAGAGAAGTGGAACCGGACCCAATCGCTTCTTGTTCATCGTATTCGATCACCTGGGCGGAGGCCCGGTCGAGAGCGTAGCAGGCGGCGCGTCTCGGCAGCGTCCCCTGGTTCAAAGGCGGGGAGCGCGCTAGACTGTCGCTTCGTGCGCGCACCGGGCGCGCTGGATTGCTCATCCTAGGAGGTTCCGGAGATGGGGCAGTAGGGCGGGACAAGGACATGGAGAACACGACGACCGACTTCGTCCGCGAGATTGTGCGAGAGGACTTGCGCCTGGGGAAGAACAACGGCAAGGTCCAAACCCGATGGCCGCCGGAGCCGAACGGATATATCCACGTCGGCCACGCGAAGGGCTTTCTGCTCGCGTACGGGATCGCCCAGGAGTTCGGCGGGACGTTCAACCTCCGCTTCGATGACACGAACCCCGCGAAAGAGGAACAGGAGTTCGTGGACGGGATCATCGCCGACATGCGATGGCTCGGTGTCGACTGGCAGAACGTCTTCTTCGCCTCCGACTACTTCGAGCAGCTGTACGAGTGGGCGGAGGTGATGATTCGAGCCGGGAAGGCCTACGTCTGCGACCTCTTGTCGGACGAGGTGAGCGCGTACCGCGGCACGGCGATCGAAAAGGACGGGCAGGTGATCACGCCTCCCGGGAAGGACAGCCCGTATCGCAACCGCTCCCCGGAGGAGAGCCTCGACCTGTTTCATCGGATGCGGGCGGGCGAGTTCCCCGACGGGGCGAGGACGCTCCGCGCGAAGATCGACATGGCCCACCCGAACCTGAACATGCGCGACCCTGTCATGTATCGGATCCTCCGCGCGACGCACCACCGACAGGGCGACGCCTGGTGCATCTACCCGACCTACGACTGGGCGCACGGACAGTCGGACGCCATCGAAGGGGTCACGCACTCGACGTGCGACCTGGGGTTCGAGAACCATCGTCCTCTCTACGACTGGTTCCTCGACCAGCTCCCGGTCCGCACGCGTCCGCGCCAGATCGAGTACGGTCGACTCAACCTGGGCCACACCGTGATGAGCAAGCGGTGGCTACGGCAGCTCGTGGAAGGCGGACACGTGAACGACTGGGACGATCCGCGACTGCCGACCCTCCGGGGAATGCGCCGTCGTGGCTACACACCGGAAGGAATCTGCGCGTTCGTCCGCGCGACGGGAGTCACGAAGTCCCAGGGGATCGTCGACGCGGCGCTCCTTGAACACTTTCAGAGGCAGGACCTGAACCTCACGTCTCCGCGCGTGATGGCGGTGCTCGACCCGGTGCGTCTCGTCGTCACCAACTACCCCGAGGGAAAGGTTGAGTGGCTCGACGCGGTGAATAACCCCGAGGCCCCGGCGGCGGGGACGCGGAAGGTCCCGTTCTCGCGCGAGCTTCTCATCGAGCGGGAGGACTTCCTCGAGAACCCGCCGAGCAAGTTCTTCCGGCTTGCGCCGGGGCGCGAAGTTCGGCTGCGCTACGCCTACTTCGTCCGCTGCGTGGACGTCGTCAAAGACGCGCGCGGGAAGATCATCGAAATCCGGTGCACATACGACCCCGCGACGCGAGGGGGCGACGCCCCGGACGGAAGGAAGGTGAAGGCCACCCTCCACTGGGTGTCGGCGCCCCACGCCGTCGACCTCGAGGCGCGCCTCTACGACCACCTCTTCATCAAGGAGGACCCGACGGACGTCGAAGGCGAGAAGACGTGGCTTGACAACCTGAATCCGGACTCGCTCGTGGTCTTCCCCGGCAAGGGCGAGCCGAGTTTGCGGGATGCGAGGCCATCCGACCGCTTCCAGTTCGAGCGGAAGGGGTACTTCTGCGTCGACCCCGACTCGTCGAAGGGCACGCTCGTGTTCAACCGAACCGTGGGGCTTCGCGACACCTGGGCGAAGGCTCAGGCGTCGCAAGAGTAGTTCGCCCCTTCGAGATAGTGGATGAGCAGGCGCTCGCCTCGGGCGAGCGCCTGCCCGTTGTTGCGCCGACTCGCCAACCTCGTGTAGGATCTCCTCCCGAAGACCGGGGGGGATTCGGGTGAAGCGAACGTCGTCGAATGCATCGACAGCGGCCCACGAGGGGCCGCTTTTCTCTGCCTCGAGCGGACACCTGAAGTCGCGAACCGTTGCCGGAGGCTACGCCCGGATCACGATCGAAGTGGATCGCCTGTCCACACCGGAGCCCGGCCAGTTCGTACTCCTTCGCCTCCGGGAGGGACCGGCGCTTCCGCGCGCCTTCTCCGTCCTGGCGGCCGAGCTGGGGCGCCTCGAGTTCCTCTTGAAGCTGGACGGGACTCTGCGCGAGGCCCTGGCACGGGCGGCCATCGGAACGGAGGTCGTCGTGCGGGGGCCGTACGGCACTCCGTACGAAAGTCGCATCGGCCGCGACCGCCGCTACGTCCTCGCCGGGGGAGGAAGCGGGATCGCTCCGCTCCTCCACTTCGCGGCCGCGCATCCAGAACTCACGGAGGCGGTCGCGTTCGGAGTCCGGGGCCGAGCCGTGCGCGACCTCCTGCCGGAAACCGCCCTCGCGGTTGAAGAGGAGGACGGTGAGACGGCCACCGACCGCCTTCGAAAGCGCTGGAAGCGGGGGCTCGGAATCCTCGCGTGCGGTCCCGAGCCGATGCTCCGCGGCATTGCAGAACGGTACGCGGGGGAGCCTGGCACGTACGTCTCGCTTGAAACGAGGATCGGCTGCGGATTCGGCGCCTGTCAGGGATGCAGCATCGAGACGCGCTCCGGGATGCTGCGCGTCTGCCGTGATGGCCCCCTGTTCGCCTGCTCGGAGGTCCCGTGGCTGCGCTGACGGTTCGCGCCTTGGGACTCGAGTTCCGGAACCCGGTGGTCCTCGCGTCGGGGCCGGCGGGGTTCGGTCTGGAACTCGCAGAGTCATTCGACCTGGCCAAGGTCGGCGCGCTCACCACAAAGACGGTCACACTCGAGCCCCGTAGCGGCAACCCGCAGCCGCGGCTCGTGGACGCGCCGTGCGGGGTTCTCAACTCCATCGGACTCCAGAACCCCGGGTGCGATGCGTTCCGCGCGGAGCTTCTCCCGAGAATCCGTGCCTTCCCGACGAAGCGCATCGTCAGCATCGCCGGGCGAAGCCCGGAGGAGCTTGGGACCTTGGCGGCTCGTCTCTCGGGAGAGCCCGGGGTTGACGCCCTCGAAGTGAACCTCTCCTGTCCGAACGTACGGGGCGAGACGGTGGCCGAGGACCCCCAGAGCGTGCGGGCGTTCGTGCACGCCGCACGGTCTGCATCGACCGTCCCTCTCCTCGCGAAGCTCCCAGGTGAGGGGAAGTACCTCGACCTCGTGGAAGCGGCCCTCTCCGCGGGAGCCGATGGCGTCGCGCTGATCAACGCCCTGCGCGGGATGCGGATTCACACCGAGACGGGCCTCCCGTTGCTCGATCGCCAGGCGGGCGGACTCTGCGGCCCTGCAATCTTCCCGATCGCCCTCCAGCGTGTGTTTGAGGCCCGGAAGGCCTTTCCGGAGACCGTGATCGTCGGGACGGGCGGCGTCTCCGATCTGCGCGGAGCTCTTGAAATGCTCTGCGCAGGCGCAGACCTCATCGGCGTCGGGTTCGCCGTCATGGCCGACCCGGACGCCGTCTTCCGCTTGCAGGGGGAGCTGGACGAGTGGCTGACGGCCCACGGAATCTCGAACGTCAAGGAACTGCGCGGTGCGGCACACCGAGGGGGAATCCATGTTCGTTGATCAGCTGGAGAGGGCTCAGAGAGAAACCGGGGGAAGGCTCTGCGTCGGCCTCGACCCTCATCCTGAGATCGTCCCGGGCGGTGGCAAGGCTGCCCACGCCGTGGGGCGGTTTCTCGACGCGGTGATCTCGCAAACGAAGGACGACGCGTGCGTCTACAAGCCGAACAGCGCGTTCTTCGAGGCGCTCGGATCCGAAGGCGTCGCCGTCCTCCGGCAGACGGTCGACCGAATCCACGACGCGGGCCGTCTCGTGATCCTCGACGCCAAACGGGGCGACATCGCCTCGACGGCGGCCGCCTACGCCCGCGCGGCTCGCGGTGTGCTGGCGACGGATGCGATCACCGTCATTCCGTACATGGGAGAGGATGCGATCCTGCCGTTCCTCGACAGCGGGTTGGCAGTGTTCGTCGTCGCTCTCCCCTCGAACCCGGCGGCGGCAGCCATCGTCGACCACGGTTCGCCTCCGCTCTACGTTCGTGTGGCCGAGCTGGCGACCCGCCTCGCGGAGCGTTTTCCCGGACAGGTGGGCCTGGTCGTCGGCGCGACGCATCCCGCCAAGGCGCGCTTGTTGCGCGACGTCGGCCCAAGGTTGCCTTGGCTCGTGCCCGGGATCGGAGCGCAGGGCGGGGAACTCGTGGCGTTCCTCGGCGCCGCCGGCGGCGACCGCACGCTCGTGTTCAACGTGTCCCGCGGCATCCTCGCGGCGGAGCACCCGGGAGACGCCGCCCGAACCTTCAAAGAAGCGATGGGGAGGCCCCATGACCGATGAGACACGATGGCTCGACCTGTTGCAGGAGACGGGAGCGGTTCAGTCCGGCCACTTCCTCCTCTCCTCCGGACGGCATTCCGGCCGCTACGTCCAGTGCGCCAGAGTGCTGGAGGATCCCGCGCACGCCGAGACCCTCGGAGCTGCTCTGGCGGCGTGCCTGCCGAAGGGAATCGACCGCGTGGCGTCGCCTCCGCTGGGAGGCATCCTGATTGGGTATGAGGTGGCGCGGGGACTGGGCCGCCCGTTCCTCTTCCCGGAGCGCGGACCGGACGGCAGGTTCCAGCTTCGTCGGGGATTCACCCTACGCGCCGGGGAACGGATCTGCATCGTTGAAGACGTCGTGACGACCGGACGTACGACGCGCGAGCTAATCGACCTCGTCCGCGGCTTCGGCGCCGAGCCGGTGTGCTCGGCGGCCATCGTCGACCGATCCGAGACCCACGCCGTGGACGGGATGCCCATTCACGCGCTCGTCCACCTGAGCATTCCCACCTACACGTACTCGGAGTGTCCGCTGTGCGCCTCGGGGACCCCGCTCTACCAGCCCGGAAGCCGCAAGGACCCGGCGAAGGGGGCCGAATGAAGGTCGACGTCCTCGAGGAGCACGGCTACGAGTGTGCTCTGCTCGGGCTGTCCCTCTCCTACCGACAGGATCCGGACCGAATGCCGGCCGTGGCTCGGCGCCTCTGCTTCCTCGGGGAAGGGCACAACAAGTACCTGGAGTCCATCGCCGTGTGGCTCGACATGACCGCGCCCCGCTACTTCTGGCAGCAGTTCGACACGTACCGAGTGGGCGTGACGAAGCAGAGCGAGTCCACCATGCACACCCTGACGTCGCGGCCGCTGTCCCCAGACGATTTCGCCCACCCCATTCCCGCCAACTACCTCGACTACCTCAACGGGCTCATCGCGGCGAACGACTGGGAGGAGGCGAAGGCGGGAGTTCCGGAGTCGCTCCTGCAGCGGCGCGTCGTCTGCCTGAACTACATGGTCCTTCAACGGATGATCCGGCAGCGGAAGACGCACCGCCTGCCGGAATGGCACCTGTTCGTGGAGCGCGTGCTGGAAGGAGTCCAGCACCCGGAGTTGCTCGAAGATGAGGGGAGGTCGTGATGGGGCACGGGATTCTTGCGGATCGCGAGATCGCGGCGCTGTGCACCGGAGAGACGCCGATGCTGTCTCCGTTCGTCGCCCGCCAGGAAGGGAAACCGTCGTACGGACTTGGGAGCTACGGGTACGACCTTCGCCTCGGGCGGCGGCTCCTCGTGCCGCTCGGCGGTTTGAACGTCGTCCTTGACCCGGTCACGTTTCCCGTGAACCACTTCCGCGCCGTGGAGGTCGACGGGTCGTTCGAGCTGGCGCCAAACGCTCAGGTTCTGGCGGAGTCCGTCGAGTGGTTCCGTATGCCGGACGACGTCTGTGGGGTGTGTTGGGGCAAGAGCTCGTATGCCCGCTGCGGGCTCCTCGTCAACGTGACGCCTCTCGAGCCCGGGTGGCGTGGCATCCTGACGATTGAGCTCGCCAACGTGTCTCCACTCCCGATCCGTCTGCATATCGGCCAAGGGATCGCCCAGGTCGTCTTCTTCCGCGGCGAACGTCCGAACCGGACGTACGGCGAGAAGGAAGCAGGCGGCGGGTACCAGGACCAACCCGGTGTCACGCTTCCGCGGTAGCCCCTGCGAACTCGTCGCCCGCCGCATTCGATGGTGTATCCTCTAGTCGGCTGGTTCGGCCGCAAAGGACCGTCCGGCCACTGGTGCTCGGGGTCGAGGTGCCAAAGGGGGAACTATGAATCGCGCGACAAGAACCTTCGGGATAGCGTTGATTGTTATCGTGGCAGCCGCGTCACTCGGGGGAGTTGCGACTCCCGTGTCGTCGCGGTACGTCGACGTCGAGGTCGAGGTCTTCCGGTCCTGGGGCCTGTTTGGGCTCGGCACGTGGGAGGCGCTCGACGCGCGTTTCGTGTCCATGGACATCGCGCGTCTTGAGGCGTCCGATCAGGGCCAGCTTGAAGAGATCGTAGGCGGTTGCCAGAGCGGAGCGTGGAGCGAACTCAGTTCGTGCTCGGCGCTCGCGACCGTCCAGTACATGTTCGAGCGGCACTATGCCGTGGAGCCGGTCCTCGGATCGCTCTACCGGGTCACCCTCACGAACCGGACCACAGGTCTGCTCGGCGTCGTGCTAGCGATCGACGGTCTGAACACGAACGGCAGCGCCGAGGTGACCGGGACCGTCAAGGACAAGAAGTGGATCCTCCTGCCGAAGCAGACCGTGCGGATCACAGGGTGGCAGGTGAGCTCGGATGAAGCGTTGCAGTTCCGGTTTGCGACGCCAAGTCAGGCCCACTCCTCGCTAGACGCGCTGCGCGGCTCGATCCGCGTCTACGTGTACCTTCCGGATCCGCGTGGCAACGCAGCCAAGGGGACTGGAGCCGGAGCGGTGATCGACCAACCCACAATCCAGATCCCTTTCACGTCCGCGACGTCCCTCCCGATCGACGCGGTCGCCCTGACCTACGCGCGTACGTCGGTGTCACTCGGCATTCTGTGTGAAGAGACGGGCGGGACGGGAATCCGGATCAGCTCGGTCGTCGCCGGGACTATCGCCGAGTTGCGCGGCCTGCGCGCCGGTGATGTGATCACCTACGCGAACGGCGTTCCCGTCAACACGTGCGCCGACCTCGCCGCGTACCTCGCCACACGGCGCGCCGGGGACCGCGTGGTCCTCAAGGTCCACCGCGCCGACGCGGTCCTCCTCATCACCCTGGAGTTGGAGGAGTAGGAGTCGCCGCATCGGCCGGCAAAGGATGGAGGATGTCGCCGACTGCGGGCGGGTCGCCCCGCAGGATTCGGCATGCCGCCGTGCCTCCGCCCACCAACTCGACCACTTCGAGTTCGGATCGGCCTCCGGAAGACTCGAATCGGTCGCCCGCGCGGAGCCCGTTCTCCTCTCCCAGGGACACGAGGATGGAACCCGTCGCGGCATCGATCGAGAGGACTTGCCCCGCGGGGCCGACAGCGACGTGGGACGTGGCGTTTCCGGCCATTCCACGCGAATCGGTGACGCGAAGCTCGACGGTGTACTCCCCCTCTACGACGTACGCGTGGGTCGGTGACGAATCCGTCGATGTGGCCCCGTCGCCGAACGACCAGGCGTACGTGACCGGGGTTCGGGCAACCCGCGTCTGATCGGCGAACCGGACCAAGGCCCCGGCGTACGGAAGGTCGGGGCCGTACGTAAATGCAGCGGCCGGAGGTTGGTCGGCGGTCGCGAGAAGGACTCGCACTTCGCCCTCTCCGGCGAGTTGCGGCTCCTGCACGGCCCCACGCTCCCGACGGACCCTCTCTGGAACGGCTCGAGCCACGTACTCATACAGCTCCCACGCCGTGACCCGAAGGTCTCCGTTAAGGTCCGCCGCGCCGCGCAGCCCCTCGATCACGAAGTAGGTGAACACGCCGTGACCCAGTTCGGGGGACTCAAACGCCTCCTGGGCCTCTGCGGCCGCGGAGAGGACGAGCCTTCCCTCGAGGGCGAAGTCCGAGAACAGGTCGGGTCGATCTCCGATCGGACGCTTCGACGAAGGAAGACTGCGCGAGAGCCCGCCGGAGTAGCAGCCGTCGAACAGGACCAGGACGTGATTCGACTCAAGCCGGTCGAGGAACCGCCCGAACTCGTCATCGCGGAGGGCCGTGTCCTCGACCGCCGCGGCCGACGTGTCGACGAGGACGAAGAACTCGTCGACGCCGTCCTTCTCGTCGCCGTTGTCGTCGTCACCCTGGAACCCGTGCCCGGAGAATGTCACAAGGACGAGGTCATCCTCTCCCGCCACGCGCCGCAGCCACCCAAGCGCCTCGCGTACATTGACCAAGGATGCGACGTGGGGCGCCACGCCGGGAAGCTCCGCCACAGGGACCTCCGAGTCGAGGAGGAGGCGGATGTGGTCCTCCGCGACCCCGGAGTCGAGGAGCCAACGGCACATGGCGATCGCGTCGTCTCTCCCGTACTGCAGGTCCTTCACCTGGGCGTAGTCCGAGATTCCGATGACCACGGCCCAGACCTCATCCACCGGGACGATCTCGGGCGTCGGCGAGACCAGGACCGACCTCGCCTCCGTCGCTTCGAGGCCGTCCGAATCCCTCACCGTCAGCTTCACGGCGTACTGGCCCTCCACCGGGAATCGATGGACCGGCGAGGCATCGCGGGAACTCCGGCCGTCGCCGAAGTCCCAGGTCCACGCGACGACGCTCCCATCCGTGTCGACGGAGCGGTCGGAGAAGTAGACCGGATCCTGAATCGCCGGAGTCGGTGGGGTGAACGAGAACGCCGCGCGCGGGGGCTCGGCCCGGTCAATCAGGACGACGCGCATCACCGCGTCCGATCGCGACGTGTCGTCAACCACCCGCAGGGTGATGGGCTGCGGCCCTGCCGCAAGCGCCGGCGCGACGATCATCGAATCACTCGACACGGCGTCGATCACGCCGTCGGACTCGAAGTCCCAGCTGTACTCGACGACCGATCCGTCGGTGTCGCTCGACTCCGACGCGTCGAGCAGAACGCGATCCCCGGCCCGCGGTCCCCTCGGAAGTCGCACGCCCCCCTCCGACACCGCGACGGCGATGAACGTTGCGACCGGCGACGTGTCCGCCGGCCAGACGGTGACGGGAAGGGTGAGTGAAACGGCGGCGCCGCGATCGTCGGACACCGTCAGCACGACGTCGTAGACCCCCGCGGTTGCGTACGCGTGATCGACCGAAGCGCCTTCGGCGACGGCGCCGTCGCCGAAATCCCACCACACCGCTCGGATCTCGCCGTCCGGGTCGGACGAGCCGGCGGCACGGAACTGGACCGGCGTCCCCGCTTCGGGATCCGCGGGGAGCGCAGAAAACGTCGGGATCGGCGGCTCATTCGGCGGCCGGCGCAGCCACGCCGTCGGATCGAACGCGATCCCCGTCGCGACGCGTGGACCGTCGTCCACCGAGAGCACGAGCTCGCCAGACAGCGTCACGGACCCGAGACTCGCCGCAGCGAAAACCGACCCCTCCGAGAAGCTCGAGCCCACAAAGCGAGCCTTCCCGGTCACCGAGAACCCGCGATCTGCGAGAGCGAGGCGCAGCCGCCACGCCTGTTTTCCGATCTCGACGAGTCCCGTCCAATCCCACCCATCGCCCGCCCACTGAGCCGACGCCGCGGCGACCCGATCGGGGAGAAGCTGCACCCGCTCCTCGAGACGGAGGCTCCGGGCGCCGACGCCCACTCCCTGCGACACGGCGACGCCCAGTGCCGTCAGCGTCACGTCGACGGCCGCCAAGGACGTCTCAAGCCCCCACGACGCAAGCGCGAAGTCCAGCTTGAGCCGCGACGCCAGGTGCGGCGAAGGCCAGTTCGTGGCCAAGCGGAGGGACGCTTCCACGGGCCCACCGTCGAGTGACGCCAGCCCCCAGACGGCTCCCCAGGACTCGTCGCTCTCCAGCACGCCCGCAAACCCGTACTGCACCGTCAGCGCCTCAGCGTCGCCGCCCTGACGCCAGACGTTCTTGACGCTCCCGCTCGCTGCCACCCGGCGGTTGAGACTTCCGAGCACGGTCGACTCGATGTCGAGCTGGACGCCGCCCTTGTCATAGCGGAGTCCGAGGTCGAGCGAGTCGATCGCGGCAGGGAACCCAGAGAGGCGGAGGTCCGCGTGCCAGGTTTCCCCAAACCATCCCCGCGACGCCGAGGAAACGAGCTCGACCGCCCACGAGGAGGTCGTCGACGGGTCCTCGTGCGCGCCAATCGTCGTCCACCCCACTCCTGCTTCGATGCACGGCGAATCGAGCCGCAAGGACACATCACCCGACGGAAGGTCCGCGAACTCGGGAGCCGCGGCGACGTCCGACGGCCGCCGAGTGGTTCCCTCGTAGTCCGTCCCGTTTCCCCAGACGCAGTTGTGCGAGAAGGTGCGAACGCTCGATGCGTCACCGGAGTCGTCGACCCTCAGACCGGCACCGCCGTTGTACGCCAGGATGCAGTGCTCAACCTGCGCATCGCCACAGGAGATCCGCACGCCATCCCCGGTGTTCCGCGCCACCGTCGAGTACGTAAGCCCGCATCGAGCCGTCGACTCGAAGACCACCCCGTCGCCGCCTCCCACGATCTCGCACCCTCGTACCGAGATCGATGCCGCGCCCGCCGCGTGGAAAGAGATCCCATCCACGAACCTGACTTGTCCGCCGTCGACCGTGCACACCGCTTCGTCCTCGCACGAGACGGCAACGCCGCCCCCTTCAACGCGGAGGAGGGTGAATACCCCGGTCGCACGGCTCGTCAGGCGGACTGCATACCCCACGTTGTCCGTGAGGGTCAGATCGCTCGCGACGATCCCCGCGTCGTCGCCGACGAGGATCCCGTGCGTCGCGTGCCCAGCGATCTCGCACCCGTCGAGAGAGGCGGTCGCGCTCGACTCGAGGACGACTCCGCCCCCCGCGTTGTCCTCGAATCGCGATCCGGACGCGCCGAGTCGGGCGTCGTCTTCCGCCAGAACGCCGGCCTCTTCGTTTCCCTGGATGGTGCAATCGTCGAGGGTGACGCTCGCCCCGTCGTGGACCCAGATTCCTGCGCCCGCGTTGTCTTCGATCGTCACCGAGTCGAACGTCAGGTCGGAGGTCACCTCCCCGACGTCGACGCCGGGGCCCACGGCGCCCGCGATCACGCAGTCGACGAGAGCCGCCGACCCCGCCGTGACCGCGACGGTCGAACCCTCGAGGATGGACGGCGCGCGCTCGATCGTCATTCCTTCGATCCGCCCCGAGCTCACGTGATCGATGACCAGCACGGGATCGAATCCGTACGAGTAGCGGACGACCGTCTGCTGGGGCCCCGCGCCCACGACGGTGACGCCATCCTTGAGCGCCACCTGTTCCTCGTAGACCCCGCCCGCGACCCAAATGACGTCGCCGAAGGCCGCCGCGTCCATCGCGCCCCGAATCGTCCGGTAGTCGGCCGACCCGTCCGGGGAGACGAGGAGTTCGGTGGCCGTCGCCAGGAGCGGGGCTGTCAGCAGGAACACGGCGCAAGCGCCGACTCGAAACACGGCTCGCATGTCGGGATTGTATAGGTCGGCGAAACGTCCACAAAGCGAGCGACCAGCGCCCCGCAGACCGCCAGGCCAAACGGGTATGATCGGACGGAGCCCGGAACCAAAGGGGGAGCCATGAGAGCGTTCTTCTCTCTGCCCGTTGACGGGGCACTTCGCATGCAGATCGGTCGAGTCGCGGAGCGGCTGCGCCGCGAGACGACCATGCCGGCCTCGTGGGTCCGACCCGACAACTACCACGTCACGCTTCGCTTTCTCGGGGAGATCGACCCGGACCTCACCGTGCCCCTCGAGAAGGCCGCGCGCGGGATCGCCCGGGGATTCGCTCCGTTCACGCTCCGCGTCGACACGCTCGGCGCATTTCCGTCGATCGACCGCGCGAGGGTCTTGTGGGTCGGCGCGACGGCGGATCAGGCGTTTGGCGATTTTGCCGGGGCTCTCGAGCAACAGCTTCACGGGCTGGGATTCGCGCCCGAGCGCTCCGAGGCCATCGCCCACGTCACGATGGCGCGACTCAAGGGACGCCCCGACGCCCGCCTCCCTCGCGTTTTCGAGGCGCTCGGCCCCTTCCCGCCTCACTCGCTTCGCATCGATCGTCTTGTCCTCATGGAGAGCCGTCTCTCCCCGCACGGGCCAACGTACGATCCGCTCTTCTCCGTCCCGCTTCGCACGGAGGAGTAGGGGAGCGCCGATGCCCTTCGTCTACCTCGATCACACCGCCGACCTGGCCATTCGAGCGTGGGGATCGAGCATCGGCGAGGCATTCGCCCAAGCGGCCCTCGCCATGTTCTCGAAGATGATCCGAACCGACCGGGTCCGGCCCATGATCGCGCGTGAGTACACGCTCCAGGCCAACTCGCTCAGAGAGCTTCTCGTCGCGTGGTTGGCCGCGCTCCTCGTGCCGAAGGACGTTGAGGACCTCGTCTTCTCCCGCTTCGACGTCGATGTGCACACGACAGAGCTCGGGTTTGAGCTTTGCGGCCGAGCACTCGGCGAGCCGCTCGACGCCGGGCACCACGAGCCGAGCGGCGAGGTGAAGGGGATCACCTACCTCGGTCTCGACGTCCGCGAGGAAACCGGAGTGTGGTACGCTGAGTTCGTTGCCGACGTCTGAAAGGCTCGTTGACGCCGTGTCGACGCGGAGCGACGGCGTCGTGACATGGAGGACCCGATGCGCATCTTCGACCACATGGAACGGGTGGGCGACGTCGAGTGGGTCCTGGCCCCGCACGACGGGATGCTCGTCGCCGGGCGGATCTACGCTGACGCTGTAACCATCGATCAGCTCCGCCGCGAGGCCGACGACCCGAAGGGCTGGAGCGCGGTTCGCCAACTGAAGAACGTGGCGAGCCTCCCCGGGATCGTCGCGCCGGCCCTTGCCCTCCCCGACGTCCACCCCGGGTACGGCTTCCCGATCGGCGGGGTCGGAGCCTTCGACTTGGACGACGGAGTCGTCGTGGTCGGAGGGGTCGGGTTCGACATCAACTGCGGGGTCCGTCTCTTGCGCACTCCCCTGCGCCGAGGCGATGTCGCGCCCGCCATCGACCGTATTGCGGCCGACCTCTACCAGGCAGTCCCTGCGGGGCTCGGATCGAAGGGCGCTCTTCGCCTCTCGATCAAGGAGATCGACCGTGTGCTCCGAGAGGGGGCTCCGTACGTCGTCCGGCTCGGAAGTGGTATCGAGAGCGACCTCGAGTACACCGAGGAGAAGGGACAAGCGGAGGGCGCGGAGCCGGATGCCGTGAGTGCCCTCGCCAAACAGCGGCAATTCCAGCAGGTGGGCACTCTCGGCTCGGGCAACCACTACCTCGAAGTGCAGGCGGTCGACGAGATTCTCGAGCCAAGAGCGGCCCGGGCGTTCGGGCTGGCCGCCGACCAGGTGGTCGTCTCCATCCATACCGGTTCGCGCGCGCTCGGGCATCAGATCGGCCAGGACTACTTGAGGGAGATGGCGTTTGCCTCCGAGAAGTACGGCATTCGAATCCCCGACCAAGAGATGGTGTGCGCCCCGGCCCGCAGTCCGGAGGGGCAGCGATACCTCGCGGCGGTGGCCTGCGGAGCGAACTGCGCGTTCGCCAATCGCCAGGCGATCACGCACCTGGTGAGAACCTCGCTCGCGCGCAGCTGTGGAATCGACCCGGAGACGATCCAGACCGTCTACGACATCGGCCACAACCACGTTCGAATCGAGGAGCACGAGGTCGGCGGCGTCCTGCGCCGCCTGCTCGTCCACCGGAAGGGGGCGACGCGCGCGTTCGGCCCCGGCCGGGGCGACGTCCCAGCCGCCTACCGCGAGTTCGGCCACCCGACCCTCGTCGGCGGAACGATGGGAACGTCGTCGTACGTCATGCACGGAACGTCGGCCGGCATGGAACTCGCTTTCGGCAGCGGGATTCACGGGGCAGGACGTGCGCTCTCGCGCAACCAAGCGATCAAACGGTTCCGCAGCGACGAAATCCTGTCCGACCTCACAGCGAAGGGGATTCGCCTCCTGGCGCACGACAAGCGAGGCATCGCCGAGGAGGCGCCGGGAGCCTACAAGGACGTCGACAGCGTCGTACGCGCCGCCGAGGCCGCCGGAATCAACGTCCCCGTCGCGCGGCTCCGGCCGCTGGCCGTCATCAAAGGCTAGATCGAGAGATCCGCGGAGTCTCCGACTGCACGGCGCGGAAACGCCTGGCTGTGGCGAACGATGGCACGCGCCAGCTTGTCCGGGTCGTGCTTGACCGTCGTCTTGCCGACCCAGTCTGCCAGCCCGATCAGATCCTCTCGCACAACGGTGAGGCCATACGGGTTCGGTGTGGGAAGGTCGTCGACGACGGGTTCCGCCTCCTCGTCGCGGTACCCGGCAAGCAGCAGATCGGTCGGACGAGCGGAGTTGACGAAGAGGAGGTCGAAGCACCGGACGTCGACGTACGGCTCGAGCGCGCGAAGGTGGTCCGAGAGCGTGTACCCCGTCGTCTCTCCCGGCTGGGTCATCAGATTCGCGACGAGGATCTTCTCCGCCGAGGACTCCTCGATCGCCCGCGCGATGCCCTCGACGAGGAGATTCGGAATGAGGCTCGTGAAGAGGCTCCCCGGGCCGAGGATGATGAGGTCCGCGTCCGCGATTGCCTCCAGCACCTTCGCGTACGCGGGAGCGGGCGAGGGGGTGAGGAAGATCGCCTCGATCCTACGGCCGTCCGCGCCGATCGCGCTCTCTCCCTCCAGGATCCCGCCACCCTCCATCCGCGCGGCAAGCCGTGTCTTGGCGAGCGTCGCCGGCAGCACGCGCCCTCGAATGCTCAGGAACTGACTCATCGCCTCAATGGCGCGGTCGAAGCCGCCCGTCGCCTGCTCGAGACCCGCCAGGACGAGGTTCCCGAGCGAGTGTCCGGCCAGCTCTCCGGGTGAAGCGAAGCGGTGCTGGAAGTAGTCCGAGAAGTGGGACTCGTCCTCGGCCAGGGCAAGCAGGCAGTTGCGCACATCGCCGGGCGGAAGAACGTCGATCTCCTCGCGCAGTCTCCCGGAACTCCCTCCGTCGTCCATGACCGTCACGACGGCCGTGAGGTTCGCCGTCACTTGCTTGATCCCGCGGAGCAAGGTCGACAGCCCGGTGCCCCCTCCAATCGCCACGACGTGCGGCGCGCGCTCCAGGATCCGAGTGCGGTAGATGAGCTCGGACGTCTTCTCGCGGGCCCGCGGGGCCACCCCCCGCGCGACGGACCGCACGAGGCGCACGATCGCGTAGCCGAACACGCCGAGCCCCACGACGAGGAGAACGCCCATGGCGATGTACCGCTCCGTCGCGCGAAGTGGAACTGCGTGGTAGAGCATCCGGACGAGCTCAACGCCGAGGGCGTAGAGCACGGCCGTCGCCACGACCGCCATCGAAGCGAACGCGAGCAGCACCCAGCGTTTGACTCCCATCCCGGGGTAGAGCCATCGAAAGATGCCCCGCGAGAACCAGCTCACGCCGCGCCTCCCTCCGAGAGGGACACACCGAGCACCCCGGCGAGCGCCACGAGCGCCGACTGGAGAGCAGGGCTCGGGGCCACGCCGAGGGTTTCGCCGGCCGACACCTCGACGGCCCCCGTCGTGTCCGTCAGCTGGAGAACGACCGGCGTCGGCCCCGGATGGCGACTGAGGACGTCGCGCAGCTGGGCGAGGGCGATGGAATCGACGCGCGCGCCGTCAAGGACGAGCGTCATCCGTAGCGGCCGGCGGCCGGCGACCTCCTCGAGGGGGAAGAGGTCCTGCACGACGAGGTTCACCTGCCCGTTGCGCCGGCCCACCTCCACGACGGCACCGATCAGCCGATCCTCGGACAGGAGCGCCGCGCACCCATCCAACGCCCGGGGAAAGACCGTGGCCTCCACATCGGTGACCCCGTCCTCGATCGTCACGAACGCCATCTGCTCTCCGCGTCGCGTGTCGATGCGGCGCAGGCGCTTCACCCGCCCACCGATCGTCGCCGTCTCGCCCTCCGACATCGCCATGACGTCACGGATCGAGCGGCAGTAGGTCTGGAGAAGGTCAGAGTACGCCTCGAGGGGGTGTGCCGTGACGTACAGGCCGAGGAGCTCCTTCTCGAACGCAAGCAGGTCGGCGCGGTCGAACTCCTCCTCGCGGATCGCCGGGTCGGCGCGGACCTCGTCCAGGCTGGCGAAGATCGACTGCTGCCCCGTCAGCCGCTCGCGCCGCGCCACCTGGGTCATCTCGAGGCCTTCGGGGAGGTGCCGCAGGAGGCCGCGTCGGGTCGCGCCGGGCCGGTCGAACGCCCCGGACTTGACCAACGCCTCAAGGGTCTCGCGGTCGAGGCCTTCCACGTCGACGCGGCGGCACACGTCGAAGAACGAAGCGTACGGCCCGCTCTTGCGTGCGGCCAGGATGGCTCGGATCGCGTTCTCTCCCACGTACTTGATCGCTCCGAGGCCGAACCGGATTCGTCCCTCCCCGACCGGCGAGAACTCCCGATGGCTCTCGTTGATGTCGGGAGGCAGAACCTCGATTCCCATGTCGCGGCACGCGCCGATGTACTCGGCAACCTTGTCGGCGTCCCCCTGCACGCTGGTGAGCAGGCTGGCCATGAAGTGCGTCGGGTGATGAGCCTTGAGGTACGCCGTCCAATACGAGATGAACGCGTACGCGGTGGCGTGCGACTTGTTGAACCCGTAGCGTGAGAACTTCTCCATGTCGTCGAACGTCGTCGCCGCCAGCTCCTGCGACAGCCCGTGCGCCCGGCACCCGTCGATGAACTTCTCGCGGAGGCCGGCCATGATCTCCTTCTTCTTCTTCCCCATCGCCTTTCGCAGCGTGTCGGCCTGGGCGAGCGTGAAACCCGCCAGCTTCTGCGTCATCAGCATCAGCTGGTCCTGGTAGATCGGAAGCCCGAACGTCTCCTCCAGGATCCCGCGAATGCTCGGGTGAGCGTACGTGACGGCCTTCCGGCCAGAGCGGCGCTCCACGTACTCGTCCGCTATCCCGCTCTCGAGAGGGCCGGGGCGGTACAGGGCAAGCAGGGCGATCAGGTCCTCGAACCGATTGGGCTGCACTCGGCGGATGAGGCCTGTCATTCCGGAGCCCTCCAGCTGGAAGATCCCGTCCGTGTTCCCCTCGCGCAGGACGGCGAACGTCGCGTCGTCATCGAGGGGAATGGACTCGAGCTTGACTTCAATCCCCGCCTGCATCGACAGGGAGGCCAGCGCATCCGTGATCAAGGTCAGGTTGCGAAGGCCGAGGAAGTCGATCTTCAGAAGACCGATCGCCTCGATGTCGGTCATGTCGAACTGCGTGACGTACTCGTTCTCCGCCACGCGGAGGAGCGGCGCGTACTTCGCTAGCTCGTCGGGCGCAATCACGACGCCCGCGGCGTGCGTCGAGATGTTTCGAGTGAGGTCCTCGAGCCGCAGACCGATGTCGATGACGCGGCGGACACTCTCGCTTTCCTCATACAGCGTTCTCAGCTCAACCACGCCGTCGACCGCGGCCTGCAGCTTCGACCCAAACGGGATGAGCTTGGCGATCCGGTCGGCTTCGCCGTACGGAAGTCCCAGGACACGTCCGACGTCGCGCACGACGCTCCGCGCGGCCATCCGGTCGTACGTCGCGATCTGGGCGATCCGCTCCCACCATCGCTCGCCCCCGTACTTCGCGCGGACGTAGTCGATGACCCGATCCCGCCCGCGGATGCAGAAATCGATGTCGAAGTCCGGCATGCTGACGCGATCGGGGTTCAGGAACCGCTCGAAGATCAGGTTGTAGCGGAGCGGATCGACGCCGGTGATCCCGAGCGCATACGATACGAGGCTTCCCGCCGCGGATCCTCGTCCCGGCCCGACGGCGATCCCTTGGCTCTTCGAAAACCGCACGAAGTCCCAGACGATCAGGAAGTACGTGCTGTACGACATCTTCGCGATGACGCCAAGTTCGTACTCGAGACGGTCTCGGACCACCGGGGTAATCTCGCCGTACCGCTCGCCCGCGCCGGCGTACGCCAGATCCCGCAGGTAGGCATCCGTGTCGGTGGCTCCGTCCGGAAGGGGAAACGGAGGAATCAAGATGCGGTTGAAGTCAAGCTCCACCCGGCAGCGCTCCGCGATCGCGCGGGTGTTGTCGATGGCTTCCGGCACGTCGGCAAACAGCTTCTCCATCTCCTCGCTGCTCCGGAAGTGGTAGCCGTCGCCGTCGAACGTCCGGTGCTCCGGGTCGGAGAGCGTCCGGTTGGCCCGGATGTTGATGAGCACCTCGTGGGCCAGCTTGTCGTCCGGATCGAGGTAGTGAACGTCGCTTGTCGCGACGAGCGGCAGGTTCAGTCGGCGGGCGAGGTCGATCAGACGACGACGGAGCTGCGCGTCGCGCTCCGTGCCGTGGTTCTGGATCTCGATGTAGAAGCGATCCGGCCCGAAGAGCTTTGCGTACGCCGAGGCAACCTGATCCGCTTCGCGCTCTTTCCCGGCAGAGAGCAGCCGCGGGATCTCGCCCGACTCGCACGCCGACAGGGCGATCAGGCCCTCGGCATGGGCTGCCAGGAGCTCCTTGTCCGCGCGGGGTCGGTAGTAGAAGCCTTCGGTGTGCGCCGCGCTCACGATCTGCACAAGGTTGCGGAACCCTACGTCGTTCTCGGCGAGCAGAACGAGGTGGAAGTACCGGCCGCCCTCACCCCCGGTGCGGTCGCGGCGGTCGCCGGGGGCCACGTAGACCTCGCAGCCGAGCACGGGGTGAACCCCGCGGTCCTTGGCCTCCCGGTAGAACTTCACGGCTCCACTCAGCACGCCGTGGTCGGTGAGCGCGAGCGCGCCCATGCCGCTCGTGGAGGCCCGCTCGATCAGGTCGGGAAGGCGACACGACGAGTCGAGTACGCTGTACTCGGAGTGCACGTGGAGATGGACGAATCGGCTCGGCAACGGGCTCACTCCCCCACGAAGATCACTTTTTCCTCACCCGGCTTGATGAGACCCAGCTCCTCCCGCGCTTTGTCCTCCAGCACTTTCGCGCTGGAGGCCGACGCCAACTCGGCCCGTAGCCGCTTCTGCTCCGCGGTCGCCTCTACGGTGGCCTTCTCGAGGCGAACAAGGTCGTGCCGCAGATGGAGGATACCGAGCCCACGACTGAGGAAGGTCCCGAGCACGAACAACACGACGAGGCCCGCGATTCCCAGAGCCACCCAGCGCCGCCCCCGGCGCGTCGGCCAGTGGACGCTACGCGCCACCTTCGCCCGTAGTCCCCTCATCGTCCCTCTCCCAGTAGCTGCGAACCACCCTTCTACGGAGCAAACCTCCGCGGCCACACCGCCAGTCCGAGCTCGAATTCGTCCTCGATGCGCAAGAGTCGGTTGTACTTCGCGACACGCTCGCTCCGAGAGATGGAGCCCGCCTTGATCTGACCGCAGGCCGTGCCGACAGCAAGGTCGGCAATCGACGTGTCTTCCGTCTCTCCCGAGCGGTGCGACACCACGCATGTGTACCCGGCGGAGCGAGCCAGGTCCATTGTTTCCAGGGTCTCGGTGACGGTGCCGATCTGGTTCAGCTTGATCAGGATGGAGTTGGCGATTCCGTTCGCGATTCCCGCCTCGAGAATCTTCGGGTTGGTCACGAACACGTCGTCGCCGACGATCTGCACCCGGTTTCCCAGCGTCTGGGTCAGCTTCGTCCACCCGCGCGAGTCCGCCTCCGCGACCCCGTCCTCGATCGAGACGATCGGAAACGCTTTCACCCACTCCGCGTACAGCGCCACGAGCTCATCGCTCGACAAGGACACGACGCGTCCGTCGATCGTAAATCGGTAGGAGCCGTCCTTGTAGAAGCTCGACGCCGCGGCATCCAGAGCGATCGCCACATCGACCCCGGGCCGGTACCCGCTCTTCTCGATCGACGCGACGAGAAGCGACAGCGCCTCGCGGTTGTCGGCCAGGTTTGGAGCGAACCCTCCCTCGTCTCCCACGCTCGTCGCCAACCCCTTCTCCTTGAGCGTTGCCTTCAGGGTGTGGAAGACCTCCGAACAAGCGCGAACCGCGTCGGCGAAGCGCTCGACTCCGATCGGGAGCAGCATGAACTCCTGGATGTCAACGTTGTTGTCCGCGTGCTCGCCGCCGTTCAGGACGTTCATCATGGGCAGGGGGAGGGTCGGCGTTCGCAGGCCGGCGACGTAACGGAAGAACGGAACGTCGAGGCTGTCGGCGGCGGCCCGCGCGGTCGCGAGCGACACCGCGAGGATGGCGTTGGCGCCCAGGCGGCGCTTGTTCTCGGTCCCGTCGAGCTCGATCAAGAGCCGGTCAACCTCCGCCTGGTCGAACGCGTCGCACCCGAGGAGGGTCGGCTCGATCTCGGCTCGGATGTTGTCGACGGCGGTCGAAACCCCGCGGCCGTGGTAGGCCTTTGGATCCTTGTCGCGAAGCTCGAGAGCTTCCCGCGTCCCCTTCGACGCTCCCGAAGGCACGGCGGCGCGCCCGAAGCTCCCGTCTTCAAGGTAGACGTCAGCCTCGACCGTTGGGTTGCCGCGAGAGTCGATGATGGTCCGTGCCTCGATGGCTTCGATGTACATGCGTCGTTCCCCCCTAAGTTTCCGCGTCAGTATAGCCCGACGGCCGGACGACGGGCAATCGACGGAAGAGGGCCCGTGTTGACCCTTCTTCGTAGGGCGTCTACTATTCCGCCACCCGATGGTCCACAAGGAGAGTGCGATGTTGTCGTCCGAGCTTCGCCGCCAGTACCTGGGATTCTTCCGCGAGCGCGGCCACAAGCTGCTGCCGAGCTCGCCGCTCGTCCCCAACGATCCCACGCTCCTCTTCACGGCCGCCGGGATGGTCCAGTTCAAGGACTACTTCTGGGGACGCACCAAGGCGCCGTTCGCCCGCGCGACAACGTGCCAGAAGTGCTTCCGCACAACGGACATCGAAGAGGTCGGCCGGACCGCGTACCACGGCACCTTCTTCGAGATGCTCGGCAACTACTCGTTCGGCGACTACTTCAAGCAGGGGGCCATCGAGTTCGCGTGGGAGTTTCTGACTCGCGAGCTCGGCATCCCAGGAGAGCGCTTTGCCGTGACCGTCTACGAAGAGGACGAAGAAGCCTACGCGATCTGGCGCGACGT
>JAPLGD010000057.1 GCA_026390345.1 Candidatus Bipolaricaulota bacterium
ACCCCTCCACCCCCGCGCGCACGTCGACGGCGAACCCGGCCTCGCGCAGCTCGGTGATCGCTTGTGGCGGGGTCAAGAACGCGGCCTCCGTGAACGCGCGTTGCTCCCCGGCCTGGATGCACGTAGCGAGCAACTTGCGCACGGCCTCGAAATCGGCGTAGAGGTCTGGGAACTCCTCGAGCCCGGAGCGCAGGATTCCCCACGGGTTGATGAACCCGACGATCGCGGGAGCTCCCGGCTTCAGGATGCGCCGCAGCTCGAGGAGTGCGGCGCGTCGATCCGCTTCCTCGACGAGGTGATACATCGGTCCGAGCAGGAGGGCGGCGTCGAACGATTCCGCTGCTAGGAACGAGAGATCGCGCGCGTCCGAACACACGATGGCGTCCGCCTTGAGGTCGAGTTCCGCGAGCTTGGCCTCGGCAAACTCGATGTTCCGCTCCGCGAGGTCGACGAGCGTCACGCGGTATCCACGCCGAAGGAGCTCCGCTGTGTAGCGTCCCGGGCCCCCGCCGACGTCGGCGATCCGGCCCTCGGGCGGGAAGTGCTCGTCGATGAGCCGCAGCGTGCTCTCCATCTCGAACCGCCGGTACGGGGTTCCAAGTCGCTGCCACTCCCATTCGACCTCGTTGTTGTAGTACTTTCGGACGACCTCGCTCATCGGGCCTCCCACGCGTCTCAGTCAGGATACGGAATCCCCGCCTGTGCACCAACGACGGACTCCCAACGGTAGTCCTATCAACGGTGAACCGCGGCCCTTGCTCGCACTCTCCGGGACGGGTACCGTCGTCCCATGATCGTCGTCGGTCTCGCGGGGCGAGCGGGAAGCGGAAAGAGCGCGGTCGCGCGGACGCTCGCGCGGCGCCCTGGGGTCGCGTGGATCGACCTCGACGAGCTCGCCTGGACGACGTACGCGCCGGGGACGCAGGGCTTCGCGGAGGTCGCGCGGCGCTTCGGGCGGTCGGTTGTCGCCGGCAACGGAACCATCGACCGAGCCGCGCTCGGACGAATCGTGTTCTCCGACGACGCGGCCCGTGACGACCTAGAGCGGATCGTCTACCCGGCCCTCGAGGCGCGCTGGAAGTCCGTGGCTGAAGAGCGCCGGGCCGCGGGAACGCAGGTGCTCCTGGTCGAGGGGGCCGCGATTGCGACGTCGCGCCACGTCGGCCGCGGCGACTTCGACCTGATCGTTTGGCTCGACGCGCCCCCCGACGAGCGGCGGGCCCGGCTCCGTGAAACCGGCAGGGAGGAGCACGCCGATCGCGGGGTGGAACCCACCCAGCCCTGCGACGAACGAGGTCCGAGGCCGGAGATGGTTCGAATCGACGCCCGCGGTACGCTCGACGATGTGGCCGCGCGAGTGTGGGCGGCGATCGAACGGCGCTCGGAGTCGGACCGGCGCTAGGCCCCGGTCGCGTCTCTCTTGCGAAGCTCGGCCCACACGGCGTGGCTGTTCCGCCTCATCCAGAGGGTTCGGAGGATCTCCCCGACGGTCATCGCGACGATGGCGGCGTAGATGCCGGGGATCGTTCCCCATGCGATGGCGCTCCACAACAGCGTCGTCGTTGCGACCAGGTAGATCGCCACGGCGACGGTGATGGACCGGGTCTTCCGGCTGTAGAGGATCGCCCCCTGGAAGTGGCTCTGTAGGACGGAGATCGCCGGCAAGAGACATGCGAGCCAGAGCCCGACCACCGCGAGGGACAAGAGCGACTCGTCGAGTCCGGTGATCGTGCCGAACCAGATGCGGGAGAGCGGAGTAGCGGCAACCACGACGGCCGCCGCGCTGGCTCCGATCACGAGGAAACGCGCAAAGCGAGGGAGCGTTCGACTCGACCCGGCGCTCCCGATGTGCGCGATGGAGGTCTCGTTGTACGCCACGCCCGGGCTGCGGAAGAGGTAGATCAGCCCGGTGACCACGGGGAAGACGGCGAGCGAATCGAGCGGGTTCGGCATGCGGCTGATCGCGGCGGTGAAGAGCGGCCGAATCCCCAGGAAAATGACCGAGGTCAGGGAGAGGGGAACGTAGAAGCGGAGGAACGTCCGGTAGTCGAGCGGCGGACCGGCCGACGTCCGCGGCAGCTCGTTGCGCAGGACGGGCCGCACCCGCAGGCCAGAGTAGATTGCCTCGACGATGATTCCCACCGTGATGGCGGCCGCCGCGACGGCGCTTCCTGGGACGGAGCCGAGGATGTAGCCTGCGGCGAGAACCGCGGCGTTGGCGCACAGCCGAATCAGCGTGCCCACGCCGATCGCCGAGGAGTGCCCGAATCGAATGAGGACTCCCTGATTGAAGCGACGATAGGCGAGGGCCCACGTCCACGGGATGGCGAGGAGGAGGCCGATCCTCCCGGGCTCGACGATCTCCTCCGGCGCGCCGAGGACTGTGCGCACGATGATGTCGTAGAGGGGTGTGCACGCGACGAGGATGTGGAGCGCGGTGAGGACCGCGCAGGCGAGGTGCATGAAACGGCGCATCCTCTCGTACGCCTGGTGATCGGCGCTGAGTGCCGTCGACGCCGCGAGCAGCATCACGACGGGGGAGTTGATGACCTGCGCGAGCGGCATCACGAGGCTTCCGAACGCGGCGAGCTGGATCTTCGGCTGCGCGAGGCGAGCCACGACGATGGTCATCGCCGGGCCCTCCAGGGACATCAAGAGCCAGCTTGCCGTGAGCGGCCACCACGTCCGGAAGACGCGCTCTGTCGAAAGCGTCGATCCCATGTCGCTGATTCCCCCTCGACCGACGTGCGAATCTTCGCCCAATCCTTCGTGCCGATCCACCAAGGGAGTCCTGATGTCTGTTGGCCCCCTGTGTACCGGCCCGGTAGACTCTGGCCGCGCCGCGGGCGGAAGCATCTCTGGGCCATTCATCGCGGCGGTGCTGACGGCAAGCTGGTCGCCGCAGAGGCCGACAGGCACGAAGTGGAGGAGGAAGCATGCCGCGCAAGCTGACGGACATCCTTGCCCAAGCGGACGCTCGCCTGGAGTACCAGGCGATGGGTGCGCCGCCGGCGGAGCCAACGCCCCGCGAGGTCATCGGCAAGCCGTCTCCCCGCGCGGAACGCCTGCGCAACCTGTACTACAGTGCCCTGTCTTCCGCGTCGAGCGAGTTTCCGTACTGGTATACCCGTGCGTACGGAGGCCTCGACAACGAGATCCCCGTCGTGCGTCGGGCGCTGGCTCTGGAGTCAGCGTTCCGCCACCTAACACCGACCATCTTCCCTGGTGAGCTTCTCGTTGTGGGAAAGACCCATCACTACCGCGGCTCCTTTCCCATGCCGTGGCTGTCCGAGGGATACTACATGGCGGCCGAGAACCAGCTGTATCAGGACGCGTTGGCGCGGGGCAGCGCGAGCGCCGACGAGGTTTCCACGTTCGGAACGGGCGGAGGGAACGTCACGAAGAGCTTCGGCTCCGTCGTGTCGATCGCGGGGAAGTTCGGGATCCGGAAGGAGGAAGTTCCCGCGATGCTGCGCGTCGCCCACGCTTGGGAAGGCCGGTCCGTCGACGACGTGGGGCACAAGTACGAGCAGATGACGCCCGGGTACGAGATCAAGGAAGCCCTGATGAAGTCGGTGACGTGCATGTTCGATTCGGGCTACACGCTGCCGCAGGGCCGCGAGGTCGTGAACTACGACTATCCGCTGCAGTTCGGATTTGACGAACTGATCTCGAGGACGGAGCAGAAGAAGGCCGAGGTCGCAGGACGCGCCGACGGCGACGGACTCACGGGCATGAATCGCCTCTACAACTACGAAGCGGCGAGCCACGTCCTTCGGGGGATCCAGGCGTGGGTCGAGAACTACGCGCGGGAGGCGCGTCGCTTGGAGGCCGCAGAGCGCGAGCCTGTACAGCGCGCCGAGTACACCCGGATCGCCGAGTGCCTCGAGTGGGTCGCGCATCGCCCGCCGCGGACGTTCTATGAGGCGCTGCAGCTCACGTGGATTGTGCACGTCGCCGTGCTGAACGAAGACGTCATCTCCGGTCTGTCCCCGGGCCGTCTCGGGCAGGTCCTCTGGCCGTGGTACGAGCAAGACATCGCGGCTGGCCGCCTCGACGAGGGGAAGGCCCTCGAGCTGCTCGAGTGCCTGCGCATCAAGTACACGTGCCTCGACTGCTTCGCGTCGATGGGCGTTGTCGGAGGCGTCTTGTCCGGGAACACGTTCAACAACCTCTCGATTGGAGGCCTCGATCGAAGCGGGAGGCCGGCGAACAACCGCCTTGAGGAGCTGATCATCGAGGCGGCGATGACCTGTGCGTCGACGCAGCCGACGTTGACCCTCCTCTATGACGACAAGCTGCCGGAGTCGTTCCTCCTCAAGGCGGCGGAGTGCATCAAGACAGGGACCGGGTATCCGGCCGTCGTGAACAACCGGACCGCGATCGAGTTCCTGCTGGGCCAGTACGGTCCCGAGGGCATGGATCTGGAGGAGGCGCGGGCGATCGCGATCGGCGGCTGCCTCGAGACCTCTCCGTGCTCCTGGATGCCCCTCACGCTGAACGGCCGGTCGTACTGGATCCCGGGAGGGTCGGGCCAGCCGACGAGCGTCGGCGTCCACTTCCTCTCCCTTCCCAAGATCCTCGAGCTCGTCCTCTTCGACGGCGTCGACCAGCGCACGAAGCTCCGCGTGTTCCCTGGGCACGGGCGCGCGCTCGGCTCGTTCGAAGAGCTGTTCGACCAAGTGAAGGCGTACTTCGCCAAGGCCGTCGAGGTCCTGTCCCTCGCCAACAACATCCAACACGACGTCTGGCGCAAGAACAATACGGCCGTCCTTAACTCGCTCCTCAAGCCGGATTGCCTTGAAACCGGGCACCTGATCAACGAGCTTGGGTACCGGTACAACGCGACGCACAACGTCGAGACGTGCGGAACCATCAATCTGGTCAACAGCCTCGCTGCACTCAAATCCCTGGTCTACGACCGAAGACTCATCACCCTTGCGGAGCTCCGCAAGGCGCTCGCGGACAACTTCGGGTTCAGAACCGCGGACGAGGTGGGGTCCTTCTCGCTGTCGTCCCAAGAGAAGCGCGGGGAGACGACCGAGTACGATCGGACGCACGTCGAGTGCCTCACGGCGCCGAAGTATGGGAATGACAATCCGTACGTCGACGACATCCTCAAGCAGTGGGAAGACTGGTTCTGCGCCACGTGCCGGGACTATGAGTCGCTCAACGCCCAGCCGTACTACGCGTGCCAGATCTCGGTGTCCACGCACGCGCCGATGGGGGCGGTGACGATAGCTACGCCGGATGGCCGCCTTGCCGGCACGACGTTTGCCGATGCGTCGATGTCCGCCTACCCCGGCACCGACCGGCACGGACCGTACGCCCTCTTCGCTTCGGCAACGTGTTGGGATCACGCGCAATCCCAGAACTCCCAGCTGAACCTGAAGATTCACCCGAGCGCGATCCAGGGCCGCGCGGGAACGAAGAAGCTGCTTGAGCTGACCAGGGCCTACATGCGCAAGGGAGGCTTCCACATCCAGTACAACGTCGTGGACTCGCGGATCCTCAAGGACGCCCAGGAGCACCCCGAGCAGTACCGGGACCTTCTGGTTCGCGTGGCCGGGTTCACGCAGTATTGGGTAGAGATCGGGAAGCCTATTCAGGACGAGATCATTGCCCGCACGGAGTATGAGGGGGTGCAGGAGTGACGACCCCGTCGCGACACATGCACTGCCGGAACTACGCGCCGATTGACGCCGTCAAGGGTATCTGCCACATGACCAAGGAGATCGTGCACGCGGACGACGACGCCTGCCCTTCCTTCGTCCGCCTCCCGCGATGCGCCGAGTGCAAGCTGTACGCGGCCGGTGCGGATGACTACGTGGGGGTGTGCTCGGCCACGTCCAACCGCCCGATGACGTACCCAGACCTCGTCGCCGTGACGTGCGAGTGGTTCGAATGGAGAAGCGCCTGAGCACTGCGGCCGAGGGGTTGGTTTTCGACGTCCAGGCACACTCGGTGCACGACGGCCCAGGGTGCCGAACCACGGTCTTCCTGAGCGGTTGTCCGCTGCGCTGCTCGTGGTGCGCCAATCCTGAAGGGCTCGTCGCGCGGCCGCGACTGATGTTTCGCGTGTCCCGTTGCCGTCCCGACGGGCATCCGTGTACCAGCGCCTGTCCGCACGGCGCGGTCCGAGTCGATCCCGCTGACTCGCCCCCTCCCCATTTCGATCGGACGATCTGTGCGACATGCAGCGACTGGACCTGCGTCTCTGCATGCCTCTCCGGCGCACTCGAGGTGTCGGGACGCCGAATGTCCGTGCGCGAGCTGATGCGAACCCTGGAACGGGACCGCGACTACTGGGGACCGGAAGGCGGCGTCACGTTCAGCGGTGGCGAGCCTCTCTATCAGCCGGAGTTTCTGTTGGCAATGCTTGACGCTTGCCGCGAGGCGTACATCCACACCGTCGTCGAGACGTCGGCCTACGCCGACCCCCGACTCGTGGCTGACGTCGCACGCCGCGCCGACTGGCTGTTCGTCGACCTCAAGCACATGGACCGCGCTGCACATCGCCGCGGCACCGGTGTTGACAATGAGCAGATCCTCGCCAACCTAGAGAACCTGGCGTGTTCGCGGCGCGAGGTGCGTCCGGTCGTGCGGATCCCGATCGTCCCAGGGTTCAACGACTCCCCGGAGAACCTAAGTGCGGCGGCTCGCTTTCTGGTCGCGCTGGGGCTCACCGACGTGAACCTCCTGCCGTTTCACCGGATGGCCGCGTCGAAGTACGCGCAACTCGGCCTCGAGTACGCCCACGCGCAGACCAAGCCACCGTCGAGCGCCGAGATGGCGGCTCATCAGAAGCTCTTCTCCGACGCCGGCCTCCACTGCTACGTGGCTGCGGACACCCCCTTCTAGCTCCGACGCGTTGCGCCCAGCGATGGCGACAAGGCGTCTAGGCGTTTGGTTCTGCCGAAGAAGCGCACCGCAGCCGGTCTTGACGAGAGGATGCGCTCAAGCGCTCGATTCCATCGCGGACGGCGCCTGACGGGCGCTTGGTTCTGCCGAAGAAGCGCCCCGCATCCGGAGTTGACGAGAGGATGCGCTCAAGTGCTCGATTCTCACGCGAGAGCGCTCAAGCGCCCGATTCCAGGTCGAGGGTGCTCATGTGCTCGGTCCCATGTCGAGAGCACACCTTGACAAGGGACCCCATACCGTGTAGATTGCCGTCGGTTGTTGGCATCGTGCAGTGAGCTTCGCAGGAGTACAGAAGATCTGGTCACACTCGAATGCTCTGCCTCGATGAATCATCCAGCAGTGAAGGAGGGGTATTTCTTGGCAGATCGTGAGACCGGGACTGTTAAGTGGTTCAACGATACCAAGGGGTTCGGGTTCATTTCCCGCGAGAGTGGAGACGACGTGTTCGTGCATTTCAGCGCGATTCGTGGCGAAGGCTACCGCTCGCTCGAGGAAGGCCAGAAGGTGGAGTTCGTGGTCGTTTCCGGGCAGAAGGGGCCTCAGGCCCAGGACGTCACCGTCGTTCAGTAGCCCTAAGGTTCTAGGAAGTACGTTATCGTGCGGCGCGGCCATCGGCGGCGCCGCGCGTCCTTTCCCGACGGCCGCCGTGCACGCTACACTGCGGCCATGAGACGACGAAACCCGCAGGCTCGTGTGGCGTGGATCTGGGTCGGCATTGGAGTCCTCGGGGTCGCCGGGATCTTCCTGCCGTTCGCGTTCGGAATGGAAGGAATGGGCGGCGGGTTTGCGATCGCCTTCGTGAGCGGGTTCCTGGCCCTGGCCGCGGCCATCACGGCGGCCATCTTCACGGCGCGGGCGCGCATCCTCGGCCGACTCCTCCGCGGAGAGGACGTGCTCGCGCACTGGACGTACCCCGAGGCGGATCGCGCAAACCAGGCCAAGAAGGAACTCGTCGAGGAGAAGAGGGCGAGCTGGGTTCTGCTTCTCATCATCGCCGCGTTTTCGCTCCTCATCGGGATCGGCTTCCTGATCGCAGATCCGGACGCGGGCCGATTCGTCCTCCTCGTCATGGTCGGCCTTGTCGTCCTTCTTGCCGTCGTCGCCTTTCTTGCGCCGCTCGTCCGCCACAGGAAGCGACGCCGCGCGGTTCCGGAGGCCATCGTGAGCCGGGAAGGCGCCTACGTCTTCGGGATGCTGCACACGTGGAAGCTCCTCGGGGCACGAATCGACGACGTAAGCCTCGGTGTGGGTTCGAAGCCCGCGCTGCACGTCACGTACTCGGCACCCGTTCTCTATGGGAAGGTCTTCCTCACCCGGCAGAGCTGCACGGTGTCCATCCCCGTGCCGCCGGGCGAGAACAGCCGAGCCGAAGAAGTCGCGCAGGCCCTGCGCGGCGATCGGGAAAGAGCGGCGTCGTGAGGCCTGTGCGGCTGACCGTGCTCCATTCGAACGACATGCACGGCGACTTCCTTTCGGAGGTTCGCGGCGGCGAGGGAAAGCTGATCGGAGGCCTCGCGCTCCTCTCGGGGTACATCCGCAAGGTCCGCAAGGAGACCGAGAACGTCCTCTACGCGATCAGCGGCGACATGGTGCAGGGCTCGATCATCGACTCCGAGTACCGCGGCATCTCGACGATCGAGATCATGAACTACCTCGCCCCCGACGTCGTCTCCCTCGGGAACCACGAGTTCGACTACGGCCTGCCGCACCTCCTCTTCCTCGAGAAAGTGGCGAACTTCCCGATCGTCAACGCCAACCTATACCTCCGGCCGTACAACCGCCGGCTCATGAAGCCGTACCACATTGCGCGCGTCGCGGGCCTCGACGTCCTGTTCATCGGCATCATCACCGACAAGATCCTCTCCGACCTGTCGCGCGACGAGCAGGTGGCGAGCTTCATCAGCCTCGAAGAGGCGAGCGTCGAGGTCGGCCGGATTGCGAACGCGTACAAGACGGACGACATCGACCTGACGGTCCTCCTGACGCACATCGGCTACGAGTCCGACCTCGAGCTTGCGGAGCTCCTGCGACCGGAGTGGGGCGTCGACCTTATTCTCGGCGGACACTCGCACACCGTGCTCGAGCAGCCGGCCGAAGTGAACGGGATTCTCATCGCCCAGGCCGGCGTCGGCACGGATCAGGTCGGCCGTTTCGACCTCGTCATCGACGACGACACGAACTCGATCGTCGACTGGTCATGGCGTCTCGTCCCGATTGACGAGTCGATCGCTCTGCCCGACCGCGAGCTGCGGGACTACATCGACTCGTTCAAAGCCGCCGTCGATCGCAAGTACGCGGCGACCCTGTGCAGTTTCCGGGAACCCCTGGCCCACGCGGCCCGCACGGAGGAGACGCCACTCGGGAATCTCGTTGCAGACGCCCTCGCCGAGATGACGAAAGCCGATCTCGTTCTCGTCGGAAGCGGATCCATCCGCTCGAAGTCCCTCGGCTCCGTGGTCACCCTCGGCGATTTCACGGCATGCTTCCCGTTCGACGACTCGCTCCACCGGTTCATGGTGACGGGGCGCGACCTCTTGCGGATCTTCGGACACATCATGCGCCCGGAGAATCGCACGGGAGAAGGCGAGTGCTACCAGGTGAACCACGGCGTCCGCGCCGTCTACTGCGACTCCGATCGGTGTCTCGTCTCGCTCGATATGCGAGGCGCGCCAGTCAGCGACCACGACCTCTACACGGTTGTGATTCCCGAGTACCACGCTCGGAATGCCAAGGACTTCCTCGGAGTCTCGAGTGAGGAGTTGGAGGCGCGCGCCGGATCCAAGATCGTCGCCACGTCGGTACAGGACGTGCTGCGCGAGTACCTGCAGGGCCACCCCAATCTGACGAGTCGCGTCGAGGGCCGGCTCGAATACGTCGAGTAGGTGCCCAGAAGTGACGAACACGGCGACCTGGAATGCTCGCCCAGTGGAAGTCGGCGCGGCGCCTGTTGGGGACCGAGAGCTGTTGGAGATGGGCTCAAGCGCGGGACTCGCGGCCTGTCGGCGGTCGAACCCTCAGTCGTGGTTGACTGCTGGAAGTAGGGCCTGTGGGGTGTTGGGACGCCGTTGCCTTGCCCCGGCGGCGGATGCTACCCTGGTGGTAGGGAGAAGCCGCTAGGAACTGCATGCGTGGGTCCTGGCGGCGCGGAGTCGAATCCGTGGGCGGTCCGCCGACTTGCCTGCTTTGGGGCTGCATCCGGTGAGTGTGCGGTCCGGGTATATGCGGGAGGGAGATATGGTCAGGGTCTTGGGGGTTGTTTTTGCGCTGCTCTTGTTGGCGGGGTGTTCCGCGCCGGTGGTCGTTCCGCCGGCTGACGTGGAGCTTGAGATCGTGGGCGAGGATCAAGGTTGGGTGCAGGTCAGAGTGACCGGCGTATCGACGTCCGGCTACGAGGTGCGATGGGGCGACGCCGACACGTCGTACGGGGTGTCTGACGTAGTGCTGCCAATCGAGGTCTACGAGCACTTCTACCAAGCGGTCGACGGGGGAAGCTCCGGGTCGCAGGTCCCCACGGACTACGAGATCACCGTGGTCGACGGCGAGGGGAACATCGTCGCGCAGGAGTCGGTTCACATCGAACGAGCCGACTGCCACCTTGCGCTCGTGGCGGTCGAGGGCCGAATGGTCACGGTCCGGTATTGGGGACGGTTTGGGATCGACTACTCCGTGTCGTGGGGAGATCAGACCACCGATCACGTAACGATCGACAGTGAGACTGGGACCGACCTCTCGTACCACACGTATGCGCACGCCGGCACCTTCGGTCTTGGGATGGGGGAGATCTGGGGACCGCTGCGAACGTTCTTCTCCGTCACCGTCCAGTAGGGCGCGGAAGACGCTCATCCGCAGTGCGGAACTCTTCGGCTGGATGGTCGGAGAACCCTTCTGCATAGGCTGGTGCCTCTCGTGGACCACTTCCGAACGCGGTTCGAAGAGCGTCTAGCCGGGTGGCCGAACCTGGATCCTCTGAACCGCGTGCCGAACTTGCCGCACTAGCTTGCCGATGGCCCGACACGGTGCGGAGGGGGAGGAACGTGGTGACCCTTCTGGGGCGCACCGCAAGACCGAGATCCGCAGCAGCTATGCGCCAGCCGGGCGGGCCGACGGAGGTCCAAGATGGAGACAGTTGTTGTCGGCCTCGGTGTTCTTGGAGTCGTGCTTGCATTGGCCGTGATAACCTGGCTGTCACGGCCTCGCCAATCACCGCTACCGACGCAGGCACTTGCCCCATGTGTTCTGGTAGGCAGTAGGAGATAACCTGAGCCAGGCTGCGTGGAGCAGAGTGCACCCATCAACCGCCCATTGACTAGCGCCGATGATTAGCAATAGCATGGCCCGGCTCTGCTCGCCGTCGCGTACCTGCTAGTCACTGCAACGTCTGCGCATGGAGCAATCTGAGTGCTGTCCCTGTCGACTGCGGCCTGAGCCAGGATCACTCGTCCATCGCACAGGAGGGCAGCAAGATGAAGACAGGAAGACTCGCCATCAGTGCGGCAGTTCTGCTTCTGGCAGGCGTCGTCGCTCTCTCTCAGACGACGTGGATCACGACGGTAGTGGATCCGCTGGGCGGAGCGAATGTCTCGCCGGAAGAGGCCGCTGGGGACGCGGGGACGTACAACTTCACGATCACACCGACTCCCGGCTGGTCGCTGAACACGGTGGAGGTGTACCGAGCGGACGATCCGTCGTC
>JAPLGD010000060.1 GCA_026390345.1 Candidatus Bipolaricaulota bacterium
GGATCGCTCCTCTCGCGGATGAAGGACATGCCCGCGATCGGCATGTACGACCGCCTGATCGAGTACGCGCTCGCCCACGAGTTGGCCCATCTGTGGTGGGGAATCGGCGTCGGCGCGGACTTCAACGCAGAAAACTGGATCTCGGAGGGCTTCGCGGAGTACCTCGCCGTGCGCTACTTCGAGGATCGTTACGGCGTCTACGAGCCGAACCTCTTCGCCGGGCTCGGCGAGGGGCTCGTGGAGGACCTCATCTCCGACGTCTTCGGGTACTACAACCTTCGCCAACACATGATCGAGACGCCCTACTTGGCGCTGCTCAAGATGGGATTCGACGAAGGGATCGTGAAGCCGCTGCGGAACGTCGAGTACCTGAACGGCGAGTCGGTTCGGACGTACAAGAAGGGCTACCTGGTCCTTCGCACGGTGGAGAGCATCCTCGGACGAGATCGCATGGACGAGGTCTTGCGAGACACGGCGGCCGCGTGGGAGGGCCGAACCTTGACGGTGGCTGCGCTCCAGGAGATCGTCGAGCGCGCGGCGGGGAATGCGCTGTATCCCGAGTTCTTCGACGATTGGGTCACGGGGGACGCCCAGCTCGACATCGCCGTGGACGGGTTCGTATCCTCCCTCGGAGAGGACGGGTACACGACGACGGCCGTTGTCCGACGCTCGGGCCCTCCGCTTCCGGTGACGATCGCCGCCACGCTCTCCGACGGGTCGACGGTCCGCACAACCTGGATCTCCAGTGACGGGACGACGGCCGCGGTTCCGTTCTTCGTCACGGCGCTCCCCGTCGTTCACATCCAAATCGACCCGGAGGAGATGCTTCCCGATCGGGATCGATTCAACAACCACTGGCCGCGCCGGGTGCTCGTCGACAGTCCGTTGCGTGCCATGGATGCCCCGCCCGTCGGGAGGCCGCTCGACGCGTACGTGATCAAGGTCGAATCGCTTGCCGTGTCCGGCTCGTTCCGCAACGACCACGAGTGGAGCGTCATGGCGTTTCCGCACGTGGACGAGGATACGGACCTCTCCTCCGTCGACTGGAGCGAGCTTCTCAGCCACTGGGACGTCGTCGGCGCGTTCGCCGCGGACATCGATCGGCGTCTTTCGCTCCGGGCAGACTTCACGATCCTTGATGCTGACTTCGCCGAAGGAACCGGGGACGTCGACGCGAGCTTCACGGCCCTTCTCTCCTTCTACACGCACCCGGACACCGGGAGTCCCGGGCGCTACTGGTACCCCACGTACCAGTTGGACACGACGTTCGGCGTCCTCGGCGCCATGAGCAAACTGACGCCCTATGCCTCCTTCACCCTGTCGCGGTCCGCGCTTCCGGCGCGAGACCGCGGCGGGAGCATCGCCCTCGTGCTTGGAATCCCGGGTCTCGGCGAAGCGCCGTTCGCCTCCCTGGAGTGGAACGGCACAATCCGCTACCGGTGGGCCGCGCTTCTCTACCTTGACCTCTCGGCGTCCATCTCCGAGGCGTTGATTCGACCGCTTCCCAGTTCGTTCCAGTTCTCGCTCGGCGAGCTCCACGGGTTCTCCGAACTGCCTGACGGCCAGCGCCAGGTGTTCGTCGGCGTGGATGTTGTTCTCCCGCCGGTCTACCGCGATTGGGGCTACGCCGTGCTGAACCTCGCGCGCGTAGACTCCGCCACGCCGGTGTTCTTCCTGCGCGGCGGCCGGACATGGCTCGAGGCTCCCCCGGTCTTCGACCTCGGCTTCCGTCTTGAGACCGGCGGAGAGCTCCGCTTCGCGCTCGTCGGCCCCCTCGGACTCGGATTCGATCTCACGTTCGGCTACGCGTACCCGCTGATCGGCTGGGACGCCGCGGATCAGGTCTACCTGAGCATCGGCTTCGACCTGTAGACGTTGCGCGCTGGCCCGAGTTCGCGGGCACGCCGTGTCGGCCTCGATCTGTCGTGGCTGCCCAACTAAGATACCGGGCGTATGACGCAACAACAGCAGGCGCGGCCCTGGCTACGAACCGGACTCCTGTCGGTCGGGCACCTCGTGAACGACGGGTTCGGAGGGTTCTTCGCCCCTCTCCTCCCGCTCTTGATCGATCGACTCGACCTGTCCCTCACCCTGGCCGGCGTCCTCGGGACGATCCGCATCGTCACGAACTCCGTGCTCCAGCCGAGCCTCGGCCACATGATCGATCGCTCCGGCCGTCCGGGCCTCATCGTGGCCGGACCGATCCTGACGATCGCCGCGATGTCGCTCCTCGGCCGTGCGACGAGCTTCGCGCAACTCCTCGCCATCATGCTCGTGGCCGGAATCGGAACAGCCTTGTTCCACCCGGCGGCCGCGGCCATGGTCACCGCTGACAAACCGGCTCGTCAGGGGCTCCTGATGGCCTTCTTCTCCTCGGGTGGGACGGTGGGCGCCGCACTCGCTCCGATGGCGATCATCGCGTTCACGGGTGCGTTCTCGATGGAACGCACCCCGTGGCTCGTCCTTCCGGGACTCGCCATCGTCGCAGCCTTCGCCGTTCCCCTGCGACGACTGGTCCCGACCTCACGGGAGGCGACTCACCGCGAGCTGAGCCGGGCAACCTTTCCACCCCGCCTCGCTCTGCTCTGGTTCGTCATGGTTGTGACGTATGCCTGCAGCGCCGCGTTCTCGAGCTTCCTCTCCGTGCTCGTGGTCGAACGAGGCGGCTCGGCGTGGACCGGCGGAGCCGCGCTCAGTGTGTTCCTGATCTGTGGCGCCGCGGCGGAGTTCCTCGCCGGGAACCTGTCCGACCGCTTCGGGCGGAAGGCCGTGATCCTCGGATCCCTCGCCCTGGCGACGCCGTTCTTGCTTGCACTCGTCCGCGGCCCCGCGTGGAGCCTGCTGCCCACGGCGGCTCTCGCCGGCGCGTTCTCGCTGGCTTCGTCACCCGTGGCGATCGTCGCGGCCCAGGAGTGCGTGCCGGGCCGCGCGGGCCTCGTGTCCGGCCTGGTCATGGGCCTCGCGTGGGGCGCCGGCGGAGTCGCCCTGACCCCTATCGGATGGTTCGCCGACCGGTTCGGGCTCGTCCCCGTCATGAGCGTCGTCGCGCTGCTACCGGTCCTCGCGGCGTGCCTCATGGTCACGTACCGCGAGCCGACGCGACCTGTCTAGCGCCACGGATGCCGTCGAATCCTCTCTTCCTTTCTCTCCGCGACGGCAACCTTGCGTAGTCCTACGATCTCCCATATGCTCAGGACTGTGCGGGGAAGGACGCCCACATCAAGACCACATGTTCTCATAGGGCAATCGTCTGTCCATGCTCGCCGAACGAGCATGAGGCGTGTGGCGGGTGAGGCTCCTTCCCCGCGCTTGGCGAACAGGACATGCCGGTCAGGCGCCACGGAGCAGGTCGACCGGATCGGGAAGCGTGTCGGCGAACTCGGGGTGCCGGGCGTAGTACTCGTCGCGCGTCAGACTCATGGCCAGCGTGTCGAGAAGCTTGCCGTTCTTGTACACGGCCTCACGGATGCGCGCCGTGACCCGGAATCCGGACTTCTCGGCGAGGCCCACCGCACGCGGGTTCCCGCTGTGAGTCCAGAGGTGAACCACGCGCAATCCCAACTCGGAGAAGAGGAATCGAAGCAAGGTCTCCTGGGCATCGAGTCCCACGCGAGTTCCCCAGAACGGCTTCGCCACCACGAGGCCGATCGATGCCGAGAGCCTCGGTTCGAGGTCGGTGTACGAGATGAAGCCGGCGACCTCGCCCGTCTCCTTGTGAATGATGGGAAGCCGGGCGCTGGTTCGCTGGTACGAGAACTCCATGGCCTCGAACCGCTTGACGTGCATCTCCTCGGTGTACGTCGGCGGGAGCGACTGGCCCCACGCCTGCGTCGCGAGGTCATTGCGCAGCTCGGCGAACAGCTTCTGATCTTCGCGGCGTTCCTCTCTCAGCACGACAAGGGTGCCCTCAAGCGGCACGGTGCCCTCCTTGGCCGGTGGCCCACTCGCGATGCAGGAGCTCGACGAGCACGTGCTCGTAGTAGTCTCCGTCCCGAAGCCCCGCCCGCGGGATGCGTCCACACTCGACAAACCCGAACGCCGCGGCGAACGCCAGGGCGGAGTCGTTCCAGCTTGCGATCCATCCCGTGATCGTATGCGCGGGAGTATCGAGGAAGAGGTGCTCAACGAGGAGACGCAGGACCTCCGAGCCGTATCCGGCCCGCTGCTGGGACGGGGCGATCACGACAGAGACCGACGGGCAGTGCGGGTCCCAATTCCACTCACATGTGGCGTGACCGATGAGCCGCCCCGACACCTTGGCGAGCACGCCGAGCGTGAAGCCGGCCTTCTCCTTGCCCCACTCCTCGAGGATCGCGCTGACGTGGGAGCGGGAGAGGGGTTCCACGTCGCGCACCGACCCTGGGACGTAGCGGCGGCCTCGAATTGCGCCGTCGTTCAGGTACAACTGAAGAGACGACGCATCCTCCGATTCGAGCGCTCGAAGCGCCATCCGTTCGGTCTCGAAGCTTCTGCCGCCCATCGGCTCTTCCCCACCTTCTGCGTGCAGCGACGTCCGACGGCCTCTCGACCGCGAGCACCGTACGGCCGCGGTCGCTAGGCCGGCTCGCGCGCCGGTGTCGGCGATTCCGCACGTCCCGTCTGCCGACGCTCCAGAGCGATCATCCGTGCGAGGAACACGGCGAGGATCAGCGCGAAGTGGCACATGACGGACGGAAGCGCGCCGCGTGCCGTCGGAATGAACCACGATGTGATGACCGCGGGGACCACGAATCCAAGAGTGCCCAAGAACACTTGAGTCAGGAGTCGGCGCCGGTGCAGATCGGCGCTCGTCCTGGCGCCATGCCCCGAGAAAAGCACCATCCCGAACAGCCCGATCCAGTAGAACCCCGCGTACACCGCGAAGCGCGGCATGACGTGGGTGTACCGCGCGTACACGGCGGAGCACACGGAAGCCGTGGCGAAGGAGCGGTCCAGCGCGATCCAGGCGGCGATCCCAAACGCTGCTGCCAGCAGGGTGCGGCTCGCCGCGTGGAACAAGCGCGACCGCGGCCGGTGAAGCTGTGCCACGAGAACGAGCCCCAAGGGCGGCAGCCACGTCACGTCCAGAAACGCCAGGCGCGGAAGCACTCCCTGCGCGTCTACGTTCGCGCAGATCGCAACCTCGGTCACTTGGTATCCCGCGAGGAGAACAAGGATCGCGGCCGCCGTGCGCACGATGCTCCGGTCTCCGGGACCCCGAAGGGCCCAGACCGCGACGACAACCTCGAAAAGGGCCGTTGCGAGAGCGAGAAGCGGCGAGTACTCCATGTCCTCATTCACCCCCAGGGCGTCAGTATACGCGGGCAGCGGGGACGGGGAAAGAGGCGGGGCCGGTCACACCGGCCCCGCGCAGAGCAGATTTGAACGAATCGCTTCTAGTCCTTGTAGATGTTCCAGATAGCGATGGTCATCCTGACGTCGAGCCTGAGCCCGTGCACGTTGGCGTGTCGACCCGTGATCATCTCGTCGGTCATCGACCAGAGCGGGATCCACGGCACGTCCTGGGTGCTCAGAATCTGGAGGGCCTGGTAGAGCTTCGCGCGCTTCGTCGTGTCGAGGGTCGCGCGGGCCACCTCCATGATGTCCTTGTAAGCCAGGTAATTCGGATGGTGGTTGAAGTACGTTCCCATCGACTCCGGGCCGTCCGTGGTCCACGGACCGATGAAGTTCGATGTGTCGAGGTAGTCCGGGTGCCATCCGAGCAGGTACATGCCGAACGCGCCGGACGCCATCTGCCCAAGGTACGCGCCCCACTCAAGCACCTCGATGTTGACCTTGATGACGCCGGTCTCCTCGAGGCTGGCCGCGATGACCGTCGCGACGTCGGCCTCAAACGACCCGTAGTGCGTGGGGGTGTAGGGGAGGCTGAGCACGAGCGGGTTCGCCTCGTTGTACCCCACCGTCGCGAGCAGCTCCTTGGCTTTCTCGAGGTCGCGCTCCGGGAACGTTGGGTACGCGCCGAAGAACGGCGGATCGACGTTCGGGACCATCGTGTAGATGGGTTCGACCGTTCCGCCGAAGACCTGGCTGATGATCGCCGAGCGGTCGACGGCGTAGCAGATCGCCTGCCGCACGAACGGGTTGTCCACCGGCGGGTTGGTGACGTTGAACAGCAGGTACCGAATTCCCGGGGACGGCGGCCACTCCTCGATGATGATGTTCGGTTTGGTCTTCAAGTCCTTGATGTCTTCGGGGTTCAGAGTCCGGAAGACGAAGTCCACGTCTCCGGCTTCGAGGGCCGCGCGCAGCGAGGACGCGTCCGAGTAGTGCTTCTCGATGACGAGGCGGCTCTTCGGCTTCGGTCCGAAGTACTTGTCGAACGCCTCGAATTTCACGTACTGATCGGGAACGTACTCGAGAAGCTTGTACGGCCCGCACCCCGCGTAGCGCCCGAGGTCGAACTCGTCGCCCGGCGCGCTCTTCGGCGAGTAGATCATCGACGGCGCGATCATGTTCGTCATCGCCAACAAGAACGTGACGTCCGGCTGCGCGATCTTAATCTGCACGGTGAGCTTGTCGATCACCGTGATCGTGTCGATGACGTAGATCAAGCTGACCGCGCCCTTCGGGCCGTCCTGTCGGCGCGTGCGGTCCAGGGAGAACTTCACCGCGTTCGCGTCGCAGACCTCGCCGTCCGTGAACACGATGCCGGGGCGGATGTGGAACGTGTACACCGTCCCGTCGTCTGACACTTCCCACGTCTGCGCGATGGCGCCTTCCAGCTCGAGCGTGTCGCTCATCTGTAGAAGGGAGCTGTTCGTCGCTTGCAGCACGTGCCAGCTGTAGAAGTCCCAGCTGTTGGCGAACGACAACTCGTCGACGGAGTCGATGGTGCCCATGATGAGGGGCGTGTCCGCCGCGAACACCCCGAGCGAGAGGATCGTCAAGGCCGCCAATAGCGTGATTCCGAGTAGCTTGGACATCTTTCCTGCCTCCTTTCTCAACAACAACCTGAACCTTAGAGAGAACGGACCATGCAGCTCCGTATCACCTCCCGATGACAGAAGTTACGAGGAAATCTCAGGGACCAGCCTAGCACCAAACGAACCGGCGAGTCAAACGAGCTTCTAGCGAATGGTCGGCTGAGGGTCTCAGGCCAGCGCCGCGATCAGTCGATCTTGTCGCACAGACGGGGCTACCCGAGCTTGTGGCGCCGTTTCGGATTCACGAGATCGCTGATCCCCTCGCCAATGAGACCGAACCCGAGCGAGAGGGCGATGATCATCAACCCCGGGAACGTGATCAGCCACCACGAACCCGATTGCAGGTACTTCTGGCCGTTCTGGATGTCGAAACCCCAGTCCGGCGCCGGAGGCGGAAGGCCGAAGCCGAGGAAGGAGAGGGCGGCCACCGTGAGGATGGCGTCCGCCAGGTTGAACGAGGACACCGCCATGATCGCGTTCACGGTGTTTGGAGCCACGTGGCGGAGGACGATGCGGGTTCGCGAGGCTCCGATCGCCTTGATCGCCTCGATGTACGTCGTCTCCCGAACCTGCAGAGACTCCGCACGGGTGACGCGGAAGTACGTGGGGATGTACACGAACCCAACCGCCCAGATCATGGGCGAGAGGCCGGAGCCAAACATGGCCACGAGCACGATCGCCAGGATCATCGACGGGAAGGAGTAGATGGCGTCCATGAAAAGCGAGAGACAGCGGTCGAGCCACCCTCCCGTGTACCCCGAGATCCAACCGAGGATCGAGCCGGCAATCATGCTGAGCGCGACGGCCGAGAACGCGACGACGAGCGATGCGAACCCACCGGCGATGACCCGCGTGAAGACGTCGCGCTGGAGTTGGTCGGTGCCCATCCAGTGTATAGCGGAAGGCCCCTCCAGGCGAGGTCCGTCGCGGTACTTCGTGGGATGGAATCCGTTCATCGACGGCCAGATCTGGGCCACGACCGTCATCAACATGAAGGCAATCACGATCACAAGGCCGACCTTGAGCACCGTCTGACCGCGCAGGCCTTTCGTGACGCCCCCGGCCGCCCTGGCCAGGAGCGAACGGCGAATCGGCATCGTCTCCCGTGTCTCGGTCATCCTAGTACCTCACCCGCGGATCGACGGCCGAGTAGAGCAGGTCGACGATCAGGTTGATGACGGAGATGAAGAGGGCGATGAACACGACGCTCCCCTGGATCGCCGTGTAGTCGCGGGCGTTGATCGCCCGCATCAAGTAGCTCGCAATCCCCGGCCACGAGAAGACGGTCTCCGTCAGCACAGCGCCTCCCATCAGAACCGCGAACTCGAGCCCGAAGACGGTGATGATGGGGATGAGGGCGTTTCGCAGCGCGTGGCGCGTCACGACGAGCCGCTCGCGCAGACCCTTGGCGCGCGCGGTGGTCACATAGTCTTGGCCGAGCACTTCGAGCATGCTCGCGCGGCTCATCCGTCCGAGAAGGCCCGTCATGGCGATGCCCAGGGTCAACGCAGGCAGGATAAGGTGAAGGACGATGTCGGCAAGGGACTGCCCGTCCCAACGGATGATCGCGTCGAGGACGTAGAAACCGGTGACCGGCTGGAACGTAAACGCCACGTCGCCGCCCAACCGACCGGCGACGGGAAGCCAACCCAGCTTGACGGCGAAGAAAACCTGGAACATCAGTCCCAACCAGAACAGAGGCATCGCGAACGAGGCGATGTGGAAGATGCGGATGCCGTGGTCGATGGGCCGGTCTGCGCGGGTCGCTGCAATGATTCCGGTGGAGAACCCGAGGATCCCGGCCACGAGAAGCCCGAAGATCGCGAGCTCGATCGTGGCCGGAAACCGCGAGAACAGCTCCCGGAGCACGGGCGTGCTCGTCCGCATCGAGCTTCCGAAGTCGCCGCGGAAGACCCCACCGATGTACGTCACGTACTGAGCGGGGATCGGCTTGTCGACCCCCATCTTCACGCGGTAGCTCTGCAGCACCTCCGGAGGCACCGGCCGCCCGCCCAGCATGGCGGAAACGGGGTCGCCGGGCAGCACGCGCAGGATGAGGAAGATCACGGTCAGGAGGATCAAGATCATCGGCACCGTGAGGGCGAGGCGCTGCAGGGCGTACCGCAGAAGACCGCTCAAGCCGCGGCGCCTCCTGGCTGACCTGACGTTTGGTCGTGAATCGGCTGGAGATGGAGCTCGTCGGCGCGGTGGCAGGCAACGAAGTGTTCGTTCCCCAAGTCGCGGTACAACGGCGCGTCCTTCG
>JAPLGD010000084.1 GCA_026390345.1 Candidatus Bipolaricaulota bacterium
GGGGTCAAGGTCGTCCTCGCTCGCCGCGAGTGCGCAATCCAGGCGCGGCGTCGCGGCGTGGCCGGCGCGATCGCGTTCGACGAAGCGAAGTGCGTGCTGTGCAAGCGGTGCCTGAAGGTGACTGGCTGTCCTGCACTCAGCTTGGTGAGTGCAGGACAGCCGTTGTCAATCCGAGAGGGGGAGCCGGGAAACGGGCAGGAGAAGGGCGACTCGCCGGGCGCGAGCGAGTCGCTGGAGAGGAAGCAGCCCCAGGCCGCTTCCTCTGACAAGGCTGGCGACTTCTCCCGAGCGACATCGATCGCCATCGATGTCGCCCTGTGCAATGGGTGTGGCCTGTGTGCGGCGGTGTGTCCGACTCAGGCCCTTGGCCCGTCACGCGAGGGCGGCCAAGGGCTAGGATCGAAGCCCGACGGCGCGGGCTTCGACAACGGGGGCGGAGGGCGGTCATGAGCCGCGGCACGTGCGACATCGTTCTGATCGGCGTCGGCGGCCAGGGGATTCTGACGATCGGCGAGATCCTCCTCGACGCGGCTGTGGCGCGCGGAGTGCCCGCGACGTTCTCGCCGACGAAGGGAATGGCGCAGCGCGGCGGGTTCGTGAAGGCCGAACTTCGCCTCGGTGCCGCCGACGTGGGCCCCAGGATCCGCGCCGGCGCAGCGGACGCGGTCGTTTCGATGGAACGGTCCGAATCCCTGAAGGGGCTGCAGTTCGCGAAGCAGGGCGGGGTCTTTGTCCTCTACGACGCCGTGTGGGAGCCGACGGGCGTGATGCTGGGCGTCGACGAGTACCCGACGCGAGAACGCGTCCTCGAGGCGATCGCGGCGACGGGAGCGCGCTCGGTCTTCCTCGACCCCGACGCGCGACCCGCGATCGGCGGGAAGCCGGCGTCTCCGAACGTCTTCACCCTCGGCGCGCTCGTCGCGGTGACCGCGCTCGTGGATCTCCTCGGCGCTGACGCGGTGGAAAAGGCGATCGCGGTGCGATGGCCAAGGGCGGCTGAGGCGAACCTCGCGGCGTTCCGTTTTGGTCTTGGGAGCTGATCGGATGTCTTGGGCTAGGGGCAACTCGTTGGTGAACGAGTTGCTCGGCAGTTCGCGCGAGCGCGAACTGCTTGGTGGAGGGATCTGATGTTGTGGGCCAAAGCGCTCTTTGAGCCTGAATCCGTGGCCGTCGTAGGCTCGACGTCGCCGGGAAAGCTCGGCTACGTCCTGATCGAGCAACTCCTGGCGGGCGGGTTCCGCCGCGTCGCCGCCGTCGGCCCGAAGGGGCAGGGTGCGCTCGGCGTCCCGGGGTTCCGATCGATTGCCGAAGTGCCCGAAGCTCCCGATCTCGTCGTTGTCGCGTCTCCGGCGGACACCGTGGCGAGCGTGATCGAGGACGCGGGTCGCGCCGGCGCCAAGGTTGCCGTGGTCCTCACGGCTGGGTTTTCCGAGGTGGGTAGGAAGGCGGAGGAGCAGGCGCTCCTCGAAGCCGCCCGCGGCTCCGGCATTCGCCTGGTTGGTCCGAACTGCGCCGGGATCGTGAACACAAGGACTCACCTCTTCCCGACGCTCGAGACGCGGCCTCCGTCGGGCGACGTGGCGTTCGTGTCGCAGAGCGGTGCGCTCGGCGGCGCGGTCCTCTCGTGGGCCGAGGAGCAGGGCGTGGGGTTCTCGAAGTTCGTGAGCTACGGGAACGGCGCCGACCTCACGGATGTCGACTTCCTCGACGTCCTGCGCGCCGACGACGAGACGCGAGTCGTTGCCCTGTACGTGGAAACCGTCTCGGACGGGCGCGCATTCCTCGACGCCGCGGCGCGTCTCGCGGCGGTGAAGCCGCTCGTCGTGATCAAGTCGGGACGGTCGCAGTCAGGAGTGCGTGCGGCGCTGTCGCACACCGGGTCGCTTGCCGGGTCGGACGCCGTCTACGACGCAGCGCTGCGGCAGTGCGGGGCGATTCGCGTCGCCGGAATCGAGGAGATGTTCGACCTGTGCCGCGGGTTCACGACCCTGCCGCCGGTCCGCGGGAGGCGCCTGGTCATCGTGACGAACTCGGGCGGCCCCGGGGTCCTTGCCGCCGACGCCGCGGACGCGGCGGGGCTTGAGATGGCGGCGCCGAGCGAGGCGCTCCGCGCGCGGCTGCGAGCCTCGCCGCACCTGTCGGGACTCGGCTCGCTCGCGAACCCCATCGATCTCACCGTGCAGGGGACGGAGGACGGATACCGCGAGGCGCTCGTGGCGGCGCTCGATGAGGCCGATGCGGCGCTCGCGATCGACGTGAACACCCCGTACATCGACGCGGCGCCGATCGCGCGCGGCGTGGTCGCTGCGGCGCGGGCAACCGGGAAGCCGGTGGCCGCGTGCTTCATGGCGGGGAAGACGGTCGCGACGGGGCTCCCGATCTTGAAGGAGGGCGGCGTCCCGAACTTCGCGACCGGGGAGCGGGCTGTCCACGTGATCTCTAGGATCGCCGCGTGGACAGCTAGGGCTGAAGCGTTGTGCGCTTCGGCTGACGATACCGTGCTGGCGGAGATGGCACAGCGCGCGCCCCACGGTGCGCGGTTCGCGGTGCGCAGTGCGTGGTCCACGACGGGGATGCAGCCGGAGGAGCAGCGCCTGCCGTGGAGTGGGGAGGGACTGGAACCCGATGTTCTCGACTGGCTCGAGGGCGAAGGCATCTCGACGCCGCGGCGGCGACTCGTGACGTCGGCCAACGAGGCGGGCGACGCCGTGAGTGCGCTCGGCGGATCCATCGTCCTGAAGGTTGTGGCATCGGGAATCTCGCACAAGACGGACGTCGGCGGCGTGGTTCTCGACGTGCGAACCGAGACCGCGGCGCGCGACGCCTTCGAGCGGCTGCAGGGCGTCGGCGGGAAGGGGTTCCGCGGCGTTCTTGCGGCGCCGATGGTGCGGGACGGAGTCGAACTTCTCGTGGGGCTGTCGCGCGATCCGCAGTTCGGACCCGTGGTCGCCGTCGGTTTGGGCGGGGTGTACGCGGAGGTCTTGCGAGACGTGTCGCTCCGCGTCGCGCCCGTCGACGCCGCCGAGGCGCTCGTCATGCTCGGCGAGCTGCGCGGAGCCGCGATTCTGCGAGGGGCGAGGGGCGCGGCGCCGCGGGACCTCGACGCGTCGGCGAGACTCATCGCCGACGTGTCCCGCCTTCCGTTCCGGTATATCGATCTCGCAGAGCTGGACTTGAACCCCGTCTTCCTGCTCGAGGACGGGCTGGTGGTGGGAGACGCGCGCGTCGTGAGGCGCGACGCGTCGGCAACGAGAGAGAGGGGAGGCAGTCGATGACGATCCGTCCACAGCGAGGCCTGGAGAAGATCCAGCCGTACGTTCCGGGAAAGCCGATCAGCGAGGTGGAGCGCGAGTACGGCCTTCACGACGTCGTGAAGCTCGCATCGAACGAGAACCCGTTCGGCGTCTCACCCAAGGCGCTCGCGGCGATGCGGGACGTGCTCGCGGACGCGTACCTCTACCCCGACGGCGCGAGCTACGACCTGCGAAACGCCTTGGCGAAGCACTTCGGTTTCGCCCTCGACCAAGTGGCGGTCGGGAACGGCGCCGACGACGTGATCCTCCACGCGTCAATGGCCTACCTCGACGAGGGGGACGAGGTGGTCACGAGCCGCTCGTCGTTCCCGATCTACGACATCTACGCCCACGCGATGCGGGCAACCCTGATCAAGACCCCGCTAGGCCCCGGCCACCGGATCGACCTTGACGCGATGGCTCGCGCGGTCACTCCGAAGACGAAGCTCGTTTTCGTCTGCAACCCCAACAACCCCACCGGGACGATGTCGACATCGAGCGAGCTCGGCCGGTTCCTCGCCGCGACCCCCGACCGCGTTCTCGTCATCCTCGACGAGGCGTACGCGGAGATGGCCGACTCGGACGAGTTCCCCGACGGCCTCGCCTACGTGCGCGAAGGGCGGGAGAACGTCCTCGTCCTGCGAACCTTCTCGAAGGTGTATGGCCTGGCCGGAATTCGTATTGGGTACGCGTTCGGGCACGCGAGGACGATCGCCCCGATGTTCAAGGTCAAGCCGGCGTTCACGGTCAACGTCCTCGCGCAGGCGGCAGGGATCGCGGCGCTCGAGGATGACGAGTTCGTGCGTTTCACGGTGAGCGAGAACCGGAAGGGGCGCCGATTCCTCCGCGAGGCGTTCGACCGGCTCGGTCTCGAGCAGGCCGAGAGCCACACGAACTTCATCCTGGTGCGAATCGGCCCGAAGGCCGTCGACGTCCAGCACGCGCTCTTGCGGCGGGGGATCATCGTCCGCCCGTGTGTTGGCTACGACCTCCCCGACTTCCTGCGCATCTCGATCGGAACGGAAAAGCAGAACGAGCGGCTCGTCGCTGCGCTGACGGACGTTCTCAGCGCCTAGGAGACGAGTATGGGCAGTCTGTAGGGCGGAGGCGAGGAAGCCCGCTCGGGACCGGTCGCCGTCCTCTCGGACATCCACGGCAATTGGAGAGCGCTCGACGCGGTTCTCGCCGACGTCCGACGGCGAGGCATCGAGCCGCTGATCAACCTCGGCGACTGCCTGTACGGACCGTTCGATCCCCTCCTTGTGGCCGACAGGCTCCTCGAGCTCGAGATTCTCACCGTCTCCGGAAACGAGGACCGGGTCCTCGTTGAGGGTGCCGCCGGAGCGCCGGTCTCGCGGACGGCGAGGTTCACCATCGACCGCCTCGACCGTCGGCACTTGGACTGGGTCGCCGCGCTGCCGCAGATCGCGCGGATCGACGGCCTTGTCTGCTTCCACGGCACGCCTGCGAATAACACGGTCTACCTCCTGACCCGGCCACAGGATGGCCGGCTCGTCGCGCGTCCGGCTGCCGTCGTCGCGCAACTGCTTGGGGAGATTCGGGAGCCTCTCATTCTCTGCGGCCACGACCACACGCCGTCGGTCGTGCGTCTCGGCGAGAAACGGACGATCGTGAACCCGGGAAGCGTGGGGTGTCCCGCGTACGCGGACCGCACCCCCGAGGCGCACGTCGTGGAAACCGGATCGCCGCACGCCCGGTATGCGGTGGTGGCTTGGGACGACGACGGCCCCCGCGTCGAGCTCATCCCAGTTTCCTACGACGCCGACGCTGCGGCGGACGAAGCCGCCCAAAGCGGCTTCCCCGACTGGACGCAGTGGGTGCGCACTGGGCGGGTCGGCGCTCGCTAGGTCGTCCAGGGGACAACCCGTCCGCCGCAGAGTACGCAGAGGGCCGCAGTTCGCAGAACCGGCGTTCCCGCTGCGCGAAGCGCCCAGTGAAGCTGGACCTTGTCGTGAAGGGTCTGATTCGCATCTCTGCGTTCTTTGCGCTCTCTGCGGTTGTCAGCTGTTGGGGTGAACGCTCGTTGCCATCGCGAAAGCCGGTTCCTGTCTTGACAGTCGCCTTGTGCTCCGCTAGACTGGGAGAACGTTTTCGGAAAACGTTTTCCTCAAGTACCGCAGATTCTCGGGGAAGGTGCGACGGATGGAGCAGCGGATCTCGATTCGCGACGTTGCGGCGCACGCGGGTGTTTCTCCGAGCACGGTGTCCCGTGTCCTCAACGGCCAGGATGCAGATCACATGCGGCCGGAGACCAAAGAGCGCATCCTTGCCTCCATTAAAGAGCTCGACTACACGCCGGTGCGAGCGGCGCAGCGGCTCCGCCGTCGGAAGACCCAGGCGCTCGGCGTCCTCATCCCCGACATCTCAAACCTCTACTTCTCCCTCCTAACGAGGGGAGTCGAATCCGTAGCGTTTGCAGAGGGGTACTCAACCCTCGTCTGCGACAGCAACCACGAGGCGGACCGTGAGTCGGCCTACCTCGACTTCCTGCTGTCGGAGGGCGTGGACGGAATCGTCTTCGTCCCCGTCGGACGGCCGGACCTCGACCTTGTGCAGCGCCTGACGGATCGGGGGGTCCGAGTTATCGTCGCCGACCGCCGCGTCGACGGGTTGACGACGATTGACGCGGACAACTTCGGCGGAAGCCGCGACCTGACGACGTACCTCCTCGACCTGGGATACCGCGAGATGGCCTACATTGCCGGCCCGGAGGAGGTCAGCACCGCCGAGGATCGGCTGGCCGGATTCCGCAGCGCGATGAAGACGGCCGGGCGGGCGCCCGCCGCCGTCGTGTGGGGGCAGTTCACGTTCCAGTCCGGATACGACCACGCTTCCGCCATCCTCGGTCGGCGCTCGGTCGACGCCGTGATCGCCGCCAATGACCTGATGGCGATCGGCGCTATCAGGGCGGCCGAGGACCGTGGCCTGAGCGTCCCTGACGACCTCGGCGTCGCCGGCTTCGACCACGTCCCGTGGGCGGCCCTCGTCCGGCCCCAGCTGACGACGGTCGAGGTGCCGGCGTACGCGATCGGCCAGGAAGCGGGGCGTCGCCTCCTCGACGGGAGCGAAGACTCGCTCCGGCTTCCCACGACACTGATTCCCGGGGGGACGTGCGCGCGGCGAAGGAGGACGAAGTGATCGGAAAGACGGCGCGTCTGGCGCGGCTGTTCCGCGACGACCGGAGGGCGGTCGTGATCGCCCTCGACCACGCCCAGTTCAAGGGCGCGATGGACGGCCTGCGTTCGATGCCCGAGGCGGTCGAGCAGGCGGCCCAAGGGGGCGCGGACGGGATCATCCTGAACCCCGGAGCCCTTCGGGATTGCGTGTCCCGCTACGCCGGCCGGTGCGCCCTCATCCTGCGCATCACGGGCGCGAGCACCGACGCGAACCCGGTCTTCGACTACCACCGGCCGATCGCCTCGGTGGAGCGCGCGGTCGCCCTCGGCGCGGACGCGGTGATCGCGATGGGATTCCTCGGAGGCTCCGGCGAGGCGGCGTCGCTCGCGCTCCTCGCGAAGATCGCCGGCCATTGCGACCGCTGGGGAATGCCGCTCGTCGCCGAAATGCTGATCGCCGATTCCGCCAAGTTCAACGACATCCCATCGATCGCGCGGGGGGCGCGCGTCGCCTACGAGCTCGGAGCGGATGTGATCAAGGTGTACGGCGCGGGCGAACCTGCGTTCGCTGAGGTTCCGCAGAGCTGCCCGCTTCCTGTGCTCGTCGCCGGCGGAGCGACGGCCGAGGACCCCGTGGGCACGGCGCGCGAGGCGGTCCGCCGGGGCGCGGCGGGGGTCGCCTTCGGGCGGACGGTGTTCGGAGCCAAAGATCCGGCGGCCGTGGTGCGCGCCCTCGTTGCCGCCGTTCACGGGACGAAAGGAGGCTAGCGTGGCCGGAAAGTACGTGGGAGTCCTGTTCGCCGCTCTTCTCAGCTTCGGGGCCTGCGCGTGGGGCGCCGAAGGCTGGGTCTTCATGGACGCCAACCGGAACGGTGCCTTCGATGCCGGAGAGGTTGGCGTTGCCGACGCCGCTGTCAGCGACGGCGTGACCGTCGTGCGAACCGACGCGGGCGGCCGGTTCGATCTGGCGATCGACGCCGCGGCGCGCTTCGTCTTCCTCTCCACGCCGAACGGGACGCACGCGACGCGACGTTGGTACGTTCCGGTCGCTGCGAGCGCCGCCTACGCCTTCCCGCTCGAATCGGTCGCGCAGTCCGGTCCGCTCGTCTTCGTTCAGCTCTCCGATCTTCACTACGCGCCCGACGCGGCGTCGTTCGAGGCCGCGTTTGCCGACCGTCGCATGGCGTACGAGCCCGCGCCCATCCTCGATCAGATCGTCGCTGAAGCGAACGCCCTCGCCCCCGACTTCGTGATCCTGACGGGGGACATCGTCGCGAACGCGAAGGGGCCGGAGCTGCCGGACGTCGAGGCGTGGATGAAGTTCGGGGCGCAGTCGTTTGCTGCCCGCTTCACGTCGTCGTTCTACGCCGCCGTAGGAAACCATGACGTCGTCAGGGATCCCGCGATCAACGAGACCCTCTACGAGCGGTACTTCGGCCCGACGTACTACTCATTCAACGTCAAGGGGACGCACTGCGTCGTCCTCAACACCCACCAGCTTGCCGCCGACGGAAAGCAGACGTACTCCGTGAGCGCGGCGCAGCTCGAGTGGCTGCGGCAGGACTTCGCCTTCGTCGACCCCGATGCCGAGATGCTCGTCTTCTGCCACGAGCCGAGCCCGGACTGGACGCCGACGGCCGAGAGCAAGGCGCTCTATACCCTACTTGCCAAGGAACGGATCACCGCGCTCCTCGACGGGCATTGGCACACGAACTTCGTTCTGCAGGAGGAGCCGTTCTTCGAACTCACGTCCGGCGCGGTCTGCGGCGCGTGGTGGGAAGGGCCCGGCGCCGACGGGACGAAGTTCGGCTACCGCGTGGTCGAGGTTCGGCGCGGACAGCTCGACAGCATCTGGCGCAATGTTGGGGAGAACGCGGTCTTCTTCCGGCGACCGACCGAAGCGGCGCTTGCCTGGACCGACCGGCTCACCGCCCAGGTCTGGGGCGCGGCGTCTTCGGCGACGTACCGATGGGACAACAGCGCGGAGGTAGAGGCGTTCGTGACCTCGAACGGCCTGTGGTCGATGGCGACCGCGAACCTGAACGTCACGCCGCTGGCGGCCGGGTATCACACCCTTACGGTCACGTTCGCCCTGACGGGCGGGGTGACGGCGCGCGGCGAGCGAGCGTTCCTCGTGCTCGCGCCCGGCGTCTCGCTTGCCGACCTCCTGGCCCACCCACAGGTTTTCCAGGGACGGATCGTCGGGATCTCGAAGCTCGAGGTTCGCGCCGCGATGGGCGCCGACGTCTCGGCGACGGAAGGCGGGAAGACGATCATCGTGAGCAAGTTCCCGTTCGCCGTGGCCAAGGGGGACTTCATCTCTCTTGTCGGGCTCTTCAGCTCGACGAGCGTCAGTCCGATCAAGACGTACGACGGCATCTTCTGCGTGAAGCTCGGCGCGACGCCGCAGTAACCGCGCCGAAGGAGGAGGTTGTTCGATGAGACGGAGCGTGCAGGTTCTCGGTGGAGTCGCGGCGATCCTGATCCTGGCGGCGGCCGCGACGAGTGCCGTGACTCTTCAGTTCGTAACGCCTGTCTGGCAGTCAGACACAGTGGATGTGATGGACGAGATCGTCGCGGAGTGGAACGCCGCTCACCCCGACATCCAGGTGGAGGTCATCTCCATCGCCTGGGAGAACATCGACGACTTCCTCCTGACGAGCTTCCAGGGAGGCGCGGCCCCCGATGTCTTTCACGAGGACTCGGTGGTCTCCTACGAATACGGCGTCATGGGGTACGCCGAGCCGCTGAACAAGTACCTCGATGCGGCGACGCTCGCCGACATCCCTGAGAAGAACTGGGCCGGCGTCAAGGACGACAGCGGGAACATCTACGGCGTACCGTTCCTGCAGGAAACGCTCGTGATCTTCTACAACAAGGCGCTGTTGGCCGCGGCGGGCATCGTGCCGCCGGCCGACGGGATGGTGACGTGGGCCGAGCTCCGCGACTACGCGATCCGGCTGACAACGCGGAACGCTGCGGGGCAGGTCACCACGTGGGGACTGATGGCGCCCTTCGAGCAGCGCCTCTGGTGGTGCCTCGTCGACCAGAACGAGGGCAACGTCCTCGTTCGTCACGATGACGGAACGTGGCACGTCGAGATCGACGACGCGGCCCGGGAAGCGATCGAGTACTACATGAACCTCGCCACCGTCGACGGCGTGATGCCCACCGAAGTGCTTAGCTACGACTTCACGGGTCTCCTTCAGGGGTTCAAGACGGGGAAGTACGCGATGTTCAGCTTCGGCTGCTGGGTGCGGAGCTGGATCGAGCGGCTGACGAAGAACCAGCTTGACTGGGGAATGCTCCAAGTGAAGGGCCCGAAGCGCAACGTGACGGAGACCGATCCGCAGGCGATCTCGATCTCCTCCGGATCGAAGCACAAGGCGGAGGCCGCGCAGTTCGTGGCCTTCCTTACGAACACGGAGAACCAGGCGCGCCTCGCCAAGGCCGACTGGCTCTTCCCGGTTCGTCAGTCGGCGCTCGCCCGCCCGGAGTTCCAGACGACGGAGGACCAATGGGACGTCGCCTACCAGTGGCTGGCGTTCGCCGAGGACGTGAAGCCGCACATGTTCGGCTTCTTCGGTTGGGAGTGGCAGACGTTCATTCCGCAGATGGAGCTTGTGATCCTCGGCAAGTCGGATCTCACGACGGCGCTGGAAGCGGCGACGGAGAGAGGGAACGAATTCCTGCGCAGGATGGGATTGCAGTAAGCACAGCACGGAACGTCACGAGGAAAGAGGAGGTGGTCGCCCGCGCGTGACCGACTCGGAGAGACGGATGAGGTTTGACGTGAAGGCGTTCGAGGGGGGAAGGAGGAGTACGTGAAGCGGATGGTTGGTGTTGGTGTCGTGCTTGTTGCGCTCGTGAGCCTTGCGGCGTGGGCCGGCCCGTGGGTCCGGACGGGGGATGTTGCCCTGACGATTTCAGGCCCGATGGTTCTCATGAACGCATGGGACGAGGCGCGCGGAGCCGGTGTGTGCCAGCTCGACCTGGACATGATCAAGGCCTTGACCGCAACGACCTATACGGTCACGGATCCGTGGCTCGGCGAGAAGAAGTACACGGGGGTGCTTCTGTCCGACCTTCTGAAGTGGGTCGCCATCGACCTCTTTGCGCAGAAGGTCGTCGTCGTCGCGTCGGATGGGATGGAGTTTGTCGTTCAGATCAAGGACGCGAATCAGTACCCGATCATGATCGCGTACGCGTCGAACGACAAGGTCATCAAGGCGAGCTCGGGCGGCCCGCTGAAGCTTGTGTTCCCATACCAGATCGAGGGTGTGGAGGCGCTGTACGCCCCCGAGCAGTGGTCGTGGTACGTGATCGAGATCCGCGTGGAGTACTAGGCACTCACCCTGAGCGGAAGGGGGTGGAGCCCCGCCCCCTTCGCTCAGGACTCGGTCGCCGGGCGGAAGGACGAAGGGAAGCACGATGACATCGGATTCGCGCGAGATGCGGGTCGCGAAGCTTGTCGAACTGGGGAAGATCGAGATCGGGACGGTCCCCATTCCGACCGTCGGAGCGGGCGAGATCCTGCTCGCCACGCGGGCCGTCGGGCTTTGCGGAACCGACGTCAAAGCATTCCGCCGCGGCCACCCGTACTTCCAGCCGCCGTGCGTCCTCGGCCATGAGCTCGTGGGAATTGTCCGCGACGTGGGCGCGGGCGTGGGGACGTTCTCCGTGGGGGATCGCGTCGTGTGCGCTCCGTATGTCGAGTGCGGCGGGTGTCCGACGTGCCGCAAGGGCGTGGGCGAGCTGTGCCCGCACAAGGCGTTCGTGTCCGGAGCCTTGCAGGAGTACGTTCTCGTCCCCGCCGACGTTGTGAATCAGGCGACGTTCCGCGTCCCCGAGGGGATCTCGGACGACGTCGCGACGCTGGCCGAGCCCCTGGCGTGCGCCGTGAACGGAATTGAACGAGCCGACGTCCGGCGCGGCGACTCCGTTCTCGTCGTGGGCGGTGGGCCGATGGGCGCGCTCCTCGCGCTCCTGGCGAAGGCGATCACGCCGCGCGTCCTCGTGAGCGAGATCGCCGCGCCGCGGGCCGCGCGACTCCGGAAGCTGGACCTCGCGGTGGCCGACCCGACCGAGACGTCGATGGAAGACGCGCTCGCCGCGGCGTTCGGGGCGCCCACCGCCGACCGCGTCCTCATCGCCGTCGGCGTCCGCGACGTGGCGGAGGCGGCGATCGGGTGGACGGCGCCGGGGGGCACCGCGCTCCTGTTCGGCGGACTGGCGAAGGGCGACCGCCTCTCGGTCGACGCGTTTGCGATCCACTACCTCGAGGTATCTGTCGTGGGCAGCTTCGGGTTCCGTCGCGAGCACTTCCAGACCGCCGTTCGGTGGATGACCGAGCACCCGCACGCGCTCGACGACGTTGTGACGGCGTCGGTGCCGTTTCGCGATGCGGCGTCTGCGTTCGCTCGCGCCGGAGAGCCGGACGCGCTGAAGACGGTGATTCGGTTCGATGGCGCGTACTAGGTTGTTGGCTCATCGGGGACGATCGTGGACTGAGGAGAGAGGTGCGATCCCGTTCCTCCTCCCTGCGCTCGCCGTGCTCTGTCTCGTCAGTCTCTACCCGCTCATCCGAGGGGTGTCGCGCGTCTTCTACGTCTACCGCGCGCTCACAAGGCAGGACGTCTTCTCGGGGTTCGAGAACTTTGGCCTCTTGTTCAAGGATCCGGTGTTCTTCCGCGCGTTTGGGAACAGCCTGGTCTGGACCGTGGTGAGCGTGGCCGCAATGTTCTTCATCTCGTACGTCCTCGCGACGCTGCTCAACTCCCGGTACCTGCGGTTCCGGCGGTTTCTCCGAGCGACGACGCTGATCCCGTGGGCAATTCCTGGGGTCGTCGTTTCGCTGATCTGGCGGTACATCTTCCTGTCCGACGGGCCGGCGAACGCGCTTCTGTCAGCGGTCGGCGTGGCGAACCCGCCGGCGTGGCTGACCAGCCCGCAGCTCGCGCTGTGGACGTGCATCATCGCGAACATCTGGATGGGGCTTCCGTTCGTCACGATCATGCTCCTTGCCGGTTTGCAGTCGGTCGAGGGCGACATCCTCGAAGCCGCGGCGATCGACGGGGCGAGCTACCTCCAGTCGCAGCTTCGCGTGGTGATGCCGAGCATCAAGAAGGTGATCCTGATCGTCCTCACGCTCGAGGCGATCTGGACGTTCAACTCGTTCGACATCGTGTTCGTGATGACGAAGGGCGGGCCGGGATCGGCGTCGATGACGCTGCCGCTCTACGCGTATCAGAACGCGTTCATGTACTACCAAGCGGGGTACGGTGCGGCGATCGGCGTCGTCATCCTCGCCGTGCTGCTTCTGGCGGTCGTCCTCTACATCCGCGAGGTGCTGCAATGAGGATGAGCGTCGCAAAACAGGTGCTCCTCCATGTTGTCGTCCTCGCGATGATCGTCGGTCTCGTCTTCCCGGTCTTGATTCTCGTGTTCAACTCGCTGAAGACGGAGACGGACATCTTTGCGTCGCCGGTGGGTCCGCCGCACGCCGTGACGTGGGACAACTTCCGCCGCGTGCTGACCGACCCGAGGTTCGCCACGAACCTGCGGAACTCCGCGGTCGTGGCCACCGCGACCGTCCTCCTGTCGGTGATCGTTACGGCGCCGGCAGGGTACGCGCTGTCGCGGTTCAAGTTCCGCGGACGCACCGTGTTCTCGATGTGGCTCCTCGCGACGCAGGCGTTCCCCGGGATCATCATGGTTCTCGGGCTGTTCTTCGTCCTGAAGCGCTACGACCTCATCAACCGCCTTCCCGGGCTCATCATCATGCACACGAGCTTCAGCATGCCGTTCTCGATCTGGCTCCTGAAGGGCTACTTCGACAAGATCTCGGTCGAGATTGAAGAGGCGGCGCGCATCGACGGGTGCTCTCGGCTGCAGTCGCTTGTGAAGGTCGTGTTCCCGCTTGCCGTGCCGGGGTTCCTCGCGGTGGCGACGTTCTCGCTTCTTCTGTCGTGGAACGAGTTCTTCTTCGCTCTCGTCCTGATGCGGGACAACGCCCACTACACGCTCCCCGTCTACCTGGTTCGCTTCCTCGGTTCGGGCGGGGTCGTCCAGTGGGGGCCGCTCTCCGCGGCGGCGCTCCTGATCACGATTCCGGTGTTCGTCCTCTTCCTGCTCGGGCAGCGGTATCTGGTGTCCGGGTTGACGGGGGGCGCGATCAAGTGAAGCTGCGCTCGTGGATTGAGGGGAAGCGGGTTGGGCTCATCGCAAACCCCAGTGCGGGCAAGGGCGCCGACCGGCTCGACGCGGCGCTCGCGTCGCTCGTCGGGTGCCTGCGTGGGGCGGAGATTGCGGCCGTGGACGGGACGCGCGAGGCCCTCGCGGCGAAAGCGTCGGCCGGATCGTGTGTTCTCGTTCATGGCGGAGGACGCGCCGGCGAGGCCGCGGAGCGGCTGCTCGACCTGGGTGTCGACGTTGTGGTGGGCGTGGGGGGCGACGGCACGCTGCGCGATATCGCCGAGGCCCTCGTGCGGCGGGAGAGCGAGGCACGCCTGATCGGAATCGGCGTCGGATCCTCGAACGTCGGCGCGCTCGTGTCGACCGCGGCGGACGGCGCGGAACGGCTCTTCGACTCGGACGTCGGCGAGGCTCGAGTGCACGCGCTCGGAGTTTCTGTCGCGGGCGACCCGATCGGACTGGCGTTCCACGACGTGGCGTTCGCGAACACGTACTTCGGAACCCGCGACGGGAAGAGAGTGGATCTCGACGCCGCGGCGTCGTTGCGCGGGGAGGACCGGCCGGCGGAGCCGCGCTCGGTGTGCGGGCGCGGGTCGTGGGTCGCGAAGAACGGGCGTCGCGTGCTCGGGGCCGTCGAGATTGAAGGCGGGCAGGTCGTCGCGTCGCCGCTCAACGACGTCGACTCCTGCCGCGGTCGAGCCGTGGGCGGGTTCCTCTGTTGGGGCCCGTACTTGGGATGCTGCGGCCTCCTTGCCGTAGCGAGTACGGTGATGATTCGGACGCGACTCGAACGGGAGGACCTCGAGGCGGCCGAGCCGCTCAGGCTCTGGCACGTCGGGTTCTCGCCCCACGACGTCGTGGAGGTCGGCGGGCTGGACGGCGGAGCCGTCGTGGTCGACGGGACGCCGAAGCACGAGTTGGATCCGTCGGTCGCGGTCGCTCTCACGCTGCGTGAGAATGTCGTGGCGGTGCTGCGGGCAGGGAATCCTCCAGGCTGCGGCGGAGCGGCCGCCTGACGAGGATCGTGCTCCGGGAGTCGACGGAAGGGACGGAAGGACGGGAGAGACCATGAACTACCGAGGGGTCCGGATCGAGGACACGTTCTGCGAGTGCACGGACGTGTACATCTCGCGCCTGCTCCTGACGGCGACGAGCGGACCGATTGCAGTCTCCGAGGCGATCTACCTGTGCGGTTTCGGCATCATCACCGCGGCGCCGATTCAGGGGTGCGTTGAGGGTGTCGTGCCGGAGTCGCGAACCCCCGACGGCCGTCCCGGCATCGTGTTCCAGCTGAATGCTCCGACCGCGGTCGGCCTCGACGCGTTTCGCAAGGCGCTGCTCGATCGCCTGTACATCGTTCCTCACTTGCCGACCTGCTCGCTCTACGACGGGACGGAGTGCGAGGGGGCCGAGGTCGGCAAGGGACGCGGCGAGGTTGCGGCCGTCGTCGACGTGGCCGGACGGGTGGGACGCTGGGGCGACGGCTACGAGGCAGCGGATGTCGTGGGCGGGCGAGAGACTGTGCGCATCCCGATCATGACCGGCGACCAGCAGATCGAGCGCTCGGTGCGCGTGACCGTCGGCACGGACGGCGTGCTCGAGGTGTTCGCGACGAGTCAGGCGGCGTGCCTGTCCGGCGCGTCGGCCGCCGCGTCCCGCATCGTCCGGGAAGTTCCGGGAGTCGCCGTGTTCAACTATCCGGTGGGCGGGATCAGCGGTGCGAAGGTCGGCGGGACGCACTACCCGAAGGAAGGGGTCACGATCAACGAGCCGTACTGCCCCACGGTGCGCGACCGCGTCGCGACGAAGATTCCCGACGACGCCTCGGCCGTGATCGAGTTCCCGCTCGTGGCGGTGTCGCTGGACGCGATTCGCCGAGGCCTGAAGGCAGCCATCGACGCGTTCGCCGCGACGGAGGGGATCGTAGCGATCACCGCGCCGTCGTTCGGCGGGGCGTGGGGCGGACGGCACTTGCCGTTGCGCGACGTGGTTCCGGCGGAGGACGAGCGAGGGCGACGCGGATGAACGAAGCGCTGCGGGCGTGGGTGGCGCGGCGGACGGCGGATCTCGTCGCGGAATTGACCGCGGACGCGCCGGCCTTGGGAATCGAGGAGGTGCGGGGTCCGGGTGGTGCAACCGTTCTCGACTGCGGCGCCGCGGCCCCCGGATCCTGGGAGGCCGGGCGACGCGTCGCCGTCCTCGCGCACGGGGGAATGATGGACGCGCGCCTCGGGGTGACGGAGCTGTGTGGGATCGTGCTGCCCGAGTTCGTCGGCGACTCGTGGAGTCCGGCCGACTCGGCATACGGTCTTCAGGTCTCCCTTCCCCTCTCCGAAGTCGATCCCGCGATTCGGATCTCGGGTCCGATCCGCGAACGGCTCGTCGCGTCGGGGGACCGGCCTCCGTGGGCCGGTACGGGTGCGAACCCGTGGGGAGTGGCCGTCGTCGAGGCGGCCAGCCTTCCCGGGCTCGACGCCGTCCTCGCGATTGCCAATCGCGCGGGGTTGCCTCCGTCAGAGCTCACGCTGGTTGTCGTTCCGCCGTCGTCGCCGGCCGGGGTCACGCAGGTCGCCGGACGGCTGAACGAAAGCGTGCTGTTCACGTGGTGCGAAAGCCTCGGCCTGGCGGCGCGCCACGTCCTTGGGATTGTCGGCTCGGCGCCGATTGCCCCCGTCGCCCCCGCCGGCGAGGCCATCGTGACCCAGGACGACATGATTCACTACGCAGGGCGTGCCACGGTTCTCGTGGATGCGCCGTCGGCGTGCGACCTCGACCGCGTCGCCCAGCAGCTGACGTTCGATTCCACGACGGCGCGGGGACGCCTCTTCTCGGCGCTTCTCGCCGATGCGGGCGGCGTCTTCGAGTCGATCCCCGGGATTAGCGACCTGAACAAGATCGCGCGGATCACGCTCGTCGACCGGTCCACCGGCAGAGTCGCGACGGCAGGGTCCGTGGACGAGCGGATCCTCGCCGAGGGCCTCTTTGCGCAGGGCCTTCGGAGAGACGGGCGTGGAAGGAGCTTGCGAACGTGATTCTGATCGAGCGGGCCTCGTACGTCGTCCGTGATGCCGACCGGGTCGAGCGGGACGTCGACCTCCTGATCGACGGCGATCGGATCTCCCGGATCGGTCGGATCGACCGCGCCAAGCTTCCCGCCGACACCGTGGTCCTCGAGGGCCGTGGCCGCGCGGCGATTCCCGGGATGGTGAACGCTCACGGCCACCTCTACCAAGTGATGCTGAAGGGGCGCCGCGACGACCTGCCGCTCGTCGAGTGGTGCGACAAGGTTACGTTCCCGTTCGTGCGCGGCGTTCTCTCCGACGCGTGGACGCGGGGCGAGACAACGGTCGGGCGGCTCTGGTCGGCGGTCGCGACGATCGAGATGATCCGAAGCGGGATCACGACGTTCGTCGACATGGACATGAACCTCGACGGGGTGATCCAAACCTGGATCGAGGCGGGGATCCGCGGCGTCGCGGCGATGACCCTCGTCGACCAGTGGGTGCCCGACGACCTGATGCTCTCTCCCGAGGCGACGCGTGAGGACGCGCAGAAGCTCATCGAGACCTGGCATCGCGTGCCGAAGGAAAGCCCGCTCGTGACCGTCTTCCTCGGCCCGTCGGCGCCGTTCACGTCGAGCGAGAAGCTCCTCTTGTGGATTCGGGAAACCGCAGACCGGAACGACCTCGGCATTCAGACGCACATCTCGGAGACGGCGTGGGAGGTCGAGCAGTCGGTCCGCCTCGTGGGCAAGACGCCGCTCTCCTACCTCGAATCGATCGGGTTCCTCACGAGTCCGATCACGGCCGCGCACTGCGTCCACCTGACGCCGGAGGAGATCGAGCTCGCGGGGAAGCGGCAGGTCGGCGTGATCTACAACCCGAAGAGCAACATGAAGCTCGGCAGCGGAATCGCGCCGATCGTGGCCCTCCGCCGCGCCGGGGCGCCGATTGCCCTCGGCACGGACGGGGCGGCGTCGAACGACCTCCTCGATCCGTTCGAGGAGATGCGGGCCGCCGCGATGCTGCAGAAGGTCGCGGCCCAGGATCCGACCGTCCTCGGCGCGCGCGACGTCTTCCGCTTCGCGACGGAGGCGGGAGCACAGGTGTGTCGGATCGACGCCGGCGTCCTCGATCCGGGAAAGCTGGCCGACGTCGTCCTCATCGACCTCTCGGGAGCACACCTGTTCCGCACGACGGACGAGATCCTCCCGGCCCTCGTCTACTGCGCGCGGGCGAGCGACGTCGAGTCCGTCGTGATCAACGGACGCATCGTCCTGCGAAACCGCGAGGTGACGACGCTCGACGAGCGCACCGTCCTCGCCGAAGCGAAGAAGGTAGGTGAACGGTATGGGTGAGCATCTGGCGAGCGCGCTCGCCGCGATCGTCGGCCGGGAGCACGTCTCCGATCGGTTCGTCGACCGGCTCTGCTACTCGCGCGACTGCGGCCCCGACAAAGCCGGCGTGCCGGCCGTCGTGGTGCGCCCTTCGTCGACCGAGGAGGTTGTCGAGATCGTCAAGTTCGCAAACGCGAACCGACATCGCATCTTCACGCGCGGGCGAGCGACGACGTTCCTCGGCAGCGGCGTGAAGGACGGGGTGATCCTCCTCGAGACGACGCGCATGAACCGCGTCGAGGCCGTAGATCTCGACGCGGGCTACGTCGTCGCGCAGTGCGGGGCGATCTGGCACGGCATCGACGCCGACCTCAAGCGCCGCGGGTACGAGCTTGCGGTACCGGGCGGCGGAGGCCTCTTCTCGTGCACGATCGGAGGAACTGTGGCAGTGAACGCCATTCCGCATGGCGCGACCGAGTACGGGATGACGGGCGACCACGTCCTCGCGCTCGAGGTCGTCCTCCCGAAAGGTGACGTCGTCCGCACCGGATCGTGGTCGAACCCCGCGTCCGAGCCGATCGAGCGGAACGCGAACGCCGCCGACCTCGCGGGGCTGTTCATCGGGTCGTACGGGATTCTCGGAATCATCACCCGCGTCGTCTACCGCGTTCGC
>JAPLGD010000083.1 GCA_026390345.1 Candidatus Bipolaricaulota bacterium
TCGGAGATCCGCAAGAACGGAATCCACGGGATCCACGGCCACAGCAACTCGAGCGTGACGGCGACCGAAACCACGATTGCCGAGCACCCCGACGACGGCGTGCGGCTCGCCAACAGCTCCGGGGACTTCCTCGACTGCGAGATCCTGACGAGCGGCGGGCACGGAATCGCCGGCACCGTCTCCACGATCGTGCTTGCGACAACGAAGGTCGCCGGGAACACGAAGCGAGGGCTGGATCTCGTCAACTCGACGGCCGATCTCACCGCGTCACAGGTGATCGAGAACGGCGAGGAAGGGTTGTACGCGGTCGACTCGACCGCCTCGCTCGTCGATTGCCTGGTCGCGGACCATCCGAAGGACGGACTGGTGCTGGAAAACGCAGCCGCCGGGCTCGAGAAGACGACGATCGAGCGAAGCGGAGGCGTTGGCCTGCGGGCGGCGCACTCGGTGGCCGCCGTGAACGGGGGTGCGGTCCGCGCGAACGGCTCGCACGGGATCCTGCTCGTGAAGGCATCGCTCAACGCCGTGGGGCTTGACGTCTCGAAGAACGGCGGGCTCGGCCTGCACGGGACGTCGTCCGGGGCGGAGTTCCTCGACAGCACGATCCAGAAGAACGTCGAGGGTGGACTGTGGCTTGACTTCACTCAGGTGCGCGTTGAGGGCGGAGCGGTCGGCGACAACGGCAAGATCGGCATCGACGCCAGGGCGCGGTCGCGCGTCACGCTCGTGAACACGTCCGTCACCGGTCACCCGCAGGGTGGGCTCGCCTTGCTCGACTCGACGGCCGACATCCGTGCGAGCCGAGTCGGCGCGAACCAGTCGGAGGGAGTGCGAGGGACGAATTGTGTCTTGCGCGTCGTGGACGGCAGCACGATCGATGGGAACGGGTCGAGCGGCGCCGTCCTCAGCGGCGCGTTCGCGGAGATCAAGGGAAGCACGATCGCGGCGAACACCGGCTACGGCATCGACGCCGTAGCGACAAGCCTGCAGATCGCGAACTCGGAGATCGTCGATCACCCGAAGGACGGCCTTCGGCTTCAGGGAAGCAAGGCCGACCTCGAACTCACGAAGGTCGAAGACAACCGACAGTGTGGGATCGCGGCGAGCGCCAACAGCGAGCTGAAACTGGCGGCGTGCTCGATCGCCGGCAACGGAGCGGCGGGGGTCGTGCTGGACTCCAGCTCGGCGGAGTCCAGCGACTCGAAGATCCGCGACAATGGGACCGTCGGGATCGAGGCTGCGGACGGGAAGATTCTCCTCGACGCGACCGTGATCTCCGGACACCCGGGGAACGGACTGACCCTTGTGCGAACGGACGCCGAAGCGACGGAAAGCGAGGTCAGCGGGAACCGAGGCTGGGGGATCGAAGGGAGCGACGGAACGACGTGCGAGTTGATCTCGTCCACCGTCGTTTCGAACAACGCCGGCGGGGTCCGGGTAGTCGATTCGGCGGTGGATGCAACCGGAAGCGACCTCGAGCGGAACGGCGCCAACGGCATCGTTGCCGAGCAGGGGATCGTGAACCTCTCCGAGGGGAGCGTCATCTTCGGGCACACCGACGACGCTGTCGTCCTCTCCAACAGCTCGGCCAAGCTGCGCGACTCGACGATCCGCGACAACGGCGGAGACGCGCTCCAAGCGGCGTCGTCGAAGAGCACGCTGCAGGGGTGCACGATTACGGGGAACCGGGGCGACGCGCTTCACGTCACGGCAACATCGGCGACAGCGGCAACGTGTCTCTTCTCAGGGAACGGCGAGTCGGCGGTGGACGCCGCGGCGCAGTCCCGTGTCACGCTGGTTGGGAGCTCAGTGACGAAGCATCCGAAGGACGCGATCGTCCTCGACCAGAGCTCGGTGGATCTGCAGGACTGCGAGGTGTACGAGAACAGCGCCCGCGCCATCGTGGCGGTAGGCGGTACGGTGGCCATCTCCGGGACGACGATCCGGCAGCATGGGGCGGCGGCGCTCGACCTCGCGGACTCCCGTGCGGACGTCCGGAGTTCGCGGATCGAAGGCAACAAGGGGCCGGGGGTCGTCGCGGTCTTGTCCACGATCGCCTTTGACGACACGACCATCGTTGGACACCCGACGGACGGCATTCGCCTGGATCGCGCGTCCCTGGAGCTGGTCGGAAGCTCGCTCTCCAACAACCAGGGGATCGGGATCGCTGCGGCGAATTCTCAGATCACGGTCTCCGCGAGCACGATAACCCAGAACGCGTCGTACGCGCTCGACCTGATGGACAGCTCGGCGGTTATCGCCGCGGGATCGGTCCTTCGGGCCAACGGAGACGTGGCGATCCACACCTCGAACGCGACGGTGACGATGCTCGACTCGACGGTGTCGGAGCATCCGGCGTCCGGCATCGTGCTCGACAACTCCCCCGCGTCGTTCAGCCGAAGCACGATCCGCGACAACAAGGGCTGGGGCATCGAAGCCGTGGCAGAGACGGCGTTCATGGCGCTCGACACGCTCGTGGCGTCGAACGGACTGGGCGGGCTCTCGCTCACTCGGTCGGTGGCGGCGCTGCTGGATGACACGTCGATCTCGCAGAACGGCGGAGTTGGCGTAAGCCTGGCCGAGAGGTCGGCCCTCCTCGTGATCGGCTCGACCATCGCCGACAACCTGAAGTCGGGGCTGTCGATCCGCGCGTCGGCCGCATCCCTGCGCAACGCGACGGTCTCGGGGAACGACGAACACGGAATCGGGCTGTTCGACCAGTCCGTGCTGTCCCTCGCGCTGTCGTCGATCGTCGATCAGCAATGGGATGGCCTGCACTTGGAGACGTCGATCGCGTCGGTCCGCGAGAACACGATCTCGGGGAACCTCGGGTTCGGAGTGTTTGCGGACCCGGCGTCGCTCGTCGCCGGCTACGGCAACACCCTCGAGAAGAACGGAACCGACCGCTCGGACACCGTGCCCGAGGACCTGACCGGACCGCGGTAGCGAAGGACAGGACGCAAACGTGGGGGGAGCCGCCGGACTCCCCCCGCGTTCTACCGGAACAGCTGCACGATCTCGAGACCCTTCTCACGATCGGCGACATACGCCACGGCGCTCGTCACGGCGACGCGAAGCGCCTCGCCCGGAGTGTCCAGGGTGGCGACGAGTTCAGGCTGTGTCGGATCGGCGAGCGAGTAGACGGCGAGTCCCTCGGTCCGCTGGGCCGTGTAGAGGAGATTCCGCGCGATGGCCAAGCCCCGAACTTCTCCTGTGATGCTGACGGCACCGACTTCCGCCGGCGCTGTGGGCGTTCGGACGTCGACGATACGAATCCCGCGGAACCCGGCCGCGACGTACGCCAGTCCGCCGGACACGACCACATCGCTCGCGTCCCCGCGCAGGTCGATGGACCCGAGAGGTGCGGGCGCCGATGGGTCGGAGACGTCGACCAGCTCCAGGCCCGCGTCGCCGGCCGCGACGTACGCGACGCCGTCGGCGTAGGCAACCGCTTCCGCGTACCCGTTGGTGTCGAACGTGGCGAGCAGCCGCGGCGATTCAGGATGGGACACGTCGACGATCTGGAGTCCGCCGCGCTGGTCGGCGACGTAGGCGATTCCCGCCTGGACAGCGACGTCCTGGACGGATCCCGGCGTGTCGAGGGATCCCACTTCGAACGGACGGGATGGATCCGAGACGTCCAGGATCGTCAGGCCGTCGCCGCGGTTGGCGATGTACACGAAGTCTCCGTCGACCGTCACACTCTGCGCGTAGCCGCGCGTGCTGTGCGAGCCGATCTCGCGAGGATGGGCGGGATCCGTTGTATCCAAGATCAGCAGGCCCTTGGTGCCGACCACGACGTAAGCGGTCGAGTCCCGCGCCGCGACGTCCAGGGTGTACCCCTGCGGGTTGAAGGATCCGAGGAGCTGCAGTTGCAGCGTGGACGAAACCGTGAGTTCGTAGGTTCCAACCCCCTCCGGCATCTCGAGCGAGAGGAACACCGGGCCATCGGAGGGCGCGGTCCACTCGATCTGGATCGGGGTCCCCGTGCTGCCGACCTCCTCCCGGAGGATGGTAGCCCCGTCGGCGGCGACTACAGCAAGTCGGATCGGCTCCGCGGCGGTCACGGCGAAGCGATACTCCGCGCCTTGCCGCGCCGCCAACGAGAACCAGTCCCGATCCTCTCGCACCTCGATCGTTCCCCGCAGGGGGACTCCGTCCGCCTCCAAAGGGGCCGCGGTTGCGGGTGCGTCTCCGTGGTCGTCGGAGTAGCCGTCCTCGGCCACGCGGAGTTCGTACCCGCCGGTCCCTCCGTCGGGGAACGACACGAAGACGAACGCCGTGCCATCTTGGATGGCAACGCACGCCGAGGACTCAGTGGTGCTCCACTCCGTCTCGCCCGCCGCGCCGGAAAGACGAGTGGCAGGTTGCCGGCCGGGCGTCAAAGAAGTGAGGACGATGGAGTAGCGATACCCGCGGCGGACAGGGAAAAGGAACGCGTCCACGTCCGTGGGCGTCTCGATGAACCCCGGCGTTCCCAAGGCGCCGGGCGTGATAGGGGTTGCGGTCAGAGCGTCGTTGCCGTGGTCGTCGGTCTCGAGGAGGGACACGCTGAAGTCATAGCAGCCTGTCCCCGCGGACGCCGCCGCGTGCCGGACCATGGCGAAGTACGTACCCACCGCCGAGCATGTCCATTCGATGCGGGATGCCCCACCGCCCGCGGAATTGTCATCCAC
>JAPLGD010000029.1 GCA_026390345.1 Candidatus Bipolaricaulota bacterium
GGACGACGGGCTTTCGGTCCATGACGATCGCGAGCGCGGCGATCGTCTGCCGCGCCCAACAAGCGAACGAATAGAGGCTGATCGGGAACCACGACGGCAGGAGGACGATCTCCGGCGGGACCGCAGGGAGGCCTCGCCAGTCCCACTCGCCCATCATCGCGAGCCAGATCTTCGTGAAGACGCGGGCCTTCTCGACGCCGCCCTTGGACAAGATGAACGCCCGCGCCTTCGCCATCTCCGGCCGCTCGACGGGGATCCCCGCCATCTTCAGGGCGACGTACGCCTCGATCGTCGTCGACAGCTCGGCCGGACCGTCGAACCAGTTGGCCCACGTCCCGTTGGCGCGCTGCTTCCCGAGGATGTACGCCGCGGCGCGCGCCCGCTCGGCCACGTCGGTGTTCCCGAGGATGTGGCGGAGAAAGACGTGCTCCGCGGTGATTGTCACGTTCGACTCGAGCTCGGCCCACCAGTAGCCGGCGTCGTACTGGATGGAGAACAGATGGTCCACCGCATTGCCGATGGCACGGTCGACGGCTGCCGCCTCGACGGCAGCGGACCCTGTCCTGGTCGGGGCCTTCGAGACTCGCGTTGCGCTAGCCACGGCGGCTCCCACCTTTCCGAGCCACGAACGCCCGCACAGTCGCCACGACTTCCTCGACGAGCCGGTCCTCCGGAACCGCGGTCGCCGTCGGCTCGCCGTTCACGTAGACCGTTCCCTGGCCGCGGCTTCCGACGAGGCCGACGTCGGCGTCCTTCACCTCACCGAGCCCGTTCACCACGCAGCCCATCAGCGCCACCTTCACCGGCTCGACGACGTCGCCGAGCGAGCGGCGGACCTCGTCGGCGATCCGCGCGAGGTCGATGCCGGTGCGGCCGCACGTCGGGCACACGTGGAGGTCGACGCCGCGCTGCCGCAGACCGAGCGAGCGAAGGATCTCGTAGGCGGCTGCGACCTCCGCGACCGGATCGCCGGCAAGCGAAACGCGTAGGGTGTCGCCGATCCCTTCAGCAAGGAGGATGCCGAGCCCGACGGCGGAGCGGATCGCCCCTTCCCACGCCGTCCCCGCCTCGGTAATCCCGATGTGGAGCGGGTAGTCAACCTCGGACGCGACGGCACGGTACGCGTCGATCGTCATCCGCACGTCGGTCGCCTTGAGGGACACGACGAGATCGTTGACGCCGTGACGCTCGAGGAGTCGAATCTCGTGCAGGGCGCTCTCGACCATGCCGGACGCGGTCGCCCGGCCGTGCGGGTCGAGGTACTCCTGGGCCAGCGACCCCGAGTTCGCCCCCACGCGGATCGGAATGCCGGCCTTCCTCGCCGCCTCCGCGACCTCGCCGATGCGCGCAGGGTCGGTGATGTTCCCTGGGTTGAGGCGGAGCTTGTCGACGCCCGCGTCGATCGAGGCGAGCGCGAGGCGGTAGTCGAAGTGGATGTCGGCGACGAGGGGAATCGAGATCGACCGCCTGATCTCGGGAAGCGCCTCGGCAGCGGCGAAGTCGGGGACCGCGACGCGGACAATCTCGCAGCCGGCGGCCTCAAGGCGCCGGATCTGGGCGATCGTCACCGCGGCGTCGGCCGTGTTCGTGTTCGTCATCGACTGAACGACGATCGGGGCGCCGCCGCCCATCGGAACGCCACCCACGGTCACACGCCTCGTCATGCCGCCGCCTCCTCGAGGATGCCGACGATTCCGGTCACGGCGCGCCCAAGCTCCCGGCCGGCAAGCGCCGAACGGCGAGCAAGGTCGAGGGTTGTTCGGGGATGGCGCAGCGCCGCAAGCCACATCGGCGTTCGGCCCGAGAAGGGCATCTCAGCCTCCGCCGCGTCAAGGACGACGCGGCAAGAGAGGAACGGCACGTCGTGAGCCGCTGCCCACCGGGCGAGCGGTCCGCTCTCGAGGTCGACGCTCTTCGCCCCCGTCTTCCCGAGCTCCCGCTTCGCGGCCGCGCCGGCGACGGCATCCACCGACGCGCACGTCCCCGTCCAGACCGAGAACCCGAGTTCGTCAAGCGCACCGCGCGCCCGGTCGGCGAGGGCGTCGGAGACCGAGAGCGTCTCGCCGCGGTGCGCGATCGCCCGCGCAAGGAAGACGTCGCCGGTTCTCATCCCGGCGTCGAGACCGCCCGAGAACCCGGTCGAGAGAAGGAGCGACGGGCGCAGGCCCTGTCGAACCCGCGCGTCGAGGTCGGCGGCCGACGCCTCGCCCATCCGCGTTCGCACGACGCGAAGCCCGGGGCGCCGTTCGATCCACCGTGTCTCCCGCCGGAAGCAGCCCGTCACCACGATCATCCCCACACCCCTCGCGCCACGCGAACGAGGTTCGCCGGCTTGTGCAGCGCGTCGAGGATGCTGGCGCCCTCGAACGACGAGTGCATCATGCAGTTCCCGCAGCGCGGGTCGACGCCCGGCCCGTACTTCGTCCACACCTCGGGCGCGAACAGCTCGGCGACGTCGTCCGTGTGCCGGTCGGCGAGCGCGTAGCACGGAAGTCGCCATCCCTTCACGGTGTACGTCACCGTCGTCCACGCCGCACACTCGTACTCCCGGTCCCCGCGCAGAAAGTCGAGATAGAGCGGGTTGTTGTAGAACGGGAAACCCTTCGTCGGGTCGAGGACGCGGCGGAAGGCGGCCACCGACTCCTTCCGCTCGAGGAAGAGGTCGCGGTCGGAGACGTCACCGTACGCGTATCCCGGCGACACCATGAGCCCCTCGACCCCGAGCGCCTGAAGCGTCGCGAACAGCTTGTGCAGGTCTTCGACGTCCGAGCCGTGGAAGAGGGTTGTGTTCGTGCAAACGCGGTGGCCACGGGCGACGGCCTCGCGAATCGCGGCGATCGCCGTCGCGTAGGTGCCGGGTCGCTCGGTCACGCGGTCGTGCACGGCCTCCGTGCCGTCGAGGTGGACGACGAAGGCCAACTGGCGCGACGGCTTGAAGAGGTCGAGCTTCTCTTGGAGCAGAAGGCCGTTTGTGCAGAAGTACATGTACCGCCCGTCGTCCTTCAGCGCGCGAACGATCTCGCCGATCTGTGGGTGCAAGAGCGGTTCGCCGCCCGAGACGGACACGATCGGCGCGTCCGAGGCGCGAACGGCGGCGAGGCAGGCGTCGACGTCGAGGCGGCGGTCGACGACGTCGCGGTACTCGCGGACGCGACCGCACCCGGTGCACGCCAGGTTGCAGAGCTCGAGCGGCTCGAGCATCGTGACGAACGGAAACCGCTTCCGCAGGCGAAGCTTGTTCCCCGCGATGTGCCGCGCCACCGCCACGTCGAGTGGGAACGGACGACTCATCTCTCCCTCCCCGCGAGATACCCAAACAGCGACCGGGCCTCGTTCTTGCCTTTCGAAGACAGCGGCAGGGATTCGAGTCCCGCATCAGCCTCCGCCAAGTACTCCCGCACCTTCGCCGCGCCTTCGTCGCGCACGCCGAGCCGCTCCATCGTCCCGATCACCCAACGCACGTCGGGCTCGGACACCGGCTCGCTCGCGTAGATCGCTTCCAGGCGAGCTCGGTCCGCCGCCGCAGCGCGCGAGAACACGGCGGCTACCGGGAACGACTTCTTTCGCCGCCGCACGTCGGAGCCGCGCGGCTTCCCGATCGTGTCCCCGTCTCCCCAGACGCCGAGAAGGTCGTCCTGAATCTGGAACGCGCGCCCAACGGCGCGCCCGAGCGATGCAAGTCGCCCGCGGACCTTGGCGTCGGCACCGGCGACGATCCCGCCGAGCTCGAACGCGCAGCGCAGGAGCGCCCCCGTCTTCTGGTCGATCATGCGGACGTACTCGTCGACGGTCGCGGACCTCTTCTCGAACGCGAGATCGAGCGACTGCCCTTCGATCATCTCGGCGGTCGCTCCCGCCAGGGCCGCCGCGAGCGCGGCTCCAGCCTCGCCGCCGGCCCGGAGGACGACGATCGTCGCGATGGCGTGCAGAAGGTCGCCGGCATTGATCGCCTCAGGAATCCCACAGCGCGCCCAGACGGTCGGGCGCCCGCGCCGCGTTCGGTCTTGGTCTTGGATGTCGTCGTGGACGAGCGAGAAGTTGTGGACGAGCTCGAGGCCGACGGCGGCGGGAAGGGCCTCCGCCGTCGGCGCTCCAAGCTCGTCGGCGACGAATAGGACGAGGCTCGGTCGAAGCAGCTTCCCCATCCCGTCGATCGCCCGACCGCCCTCATCCTCCAGGCCCACGTGGACCCGGAGCTCCCTCAAGAGCGGCGTGTCGCCGCGCAGGGCCTCGGCCATCGCGCTGCGAATCTCGTCTCGGTGTGCATCCAGAATCCTCGATGTCATCTCACCCACGTCCGCTTCCGGGGAGCCCAACGGCAACCCCCAGCCGCTCCGCCGCGGCGACCAGATCGGCGGCCGAGCGCGCGCCGAGCTTGCGCATCAGTCGTGCACGGTGATTGCGCACCGTGTGGATGCTCCGGTGAAGCAGCTCGGCGATCTCCCCGTTCTTCTTTCCTTCTACCACGAGCTGGAGAACCTCCCGCTCCCTCGAGGTCAGCGGCTCATCGAGCGGCTCACCGTCGTCCACGAGGCAGGTCTCGCCTGCGGCCACCCGATGAACGACGTCGAGCAACCGCTCGACGGCCGAGTCCTTAACGACGTACGCGCGGGCCCCCGCGCGCCGCGCACGAGCGACGAACGAACGGTCGTCGTGCATCGTGAGGATGACGACGCCCGTCTGCGGCGAGAGCCGCGCAATCCGCCGCGTCGCCTCAATCCCGTCCAGAAGGGGCATAGAAACGTCCACGAGCGCCACGTCGGGACGATGGGCTCGCACTTCGCGGAGCAAGCTCCTTCCGTCTCCCGCTTCCGCGACAACCTCCACGCCGCTCGAGGCGAGCAGAGCTCGGATCCCCGAACGAACCAACGCGTGATCGTCGCCCAGCACCACCCGGATTGACCCCATGCTCCGATTGTATGCCGCTCGGGCGCGGAGCGACACGGGGAAACCGTACTCATTGGAAGTTCCTAGAACGCGATGCGACGTCCGTAGGCGACGAGGGCGGTCCGCGTGTGAATGTCGAGCTTCTCCATCAGGCGCTCGCAGTGGCCGTCGACGGTGCTCCTCTGGATCCCGAGCTCCTGGGCGACCTCGTCGTTCGATCGGCCGGCCGCCACGAGCGCGAGGATCTCGCGCTCTCGCGGGGAGAGCCGTTCCTCCGACGGGAGGATTTCCCCGGCCGCCACGCGACGGATCGCCTCGACGAGCGCTTCCGCGGACGCGGACTTCGCCACTAAGCCGCGGGCCCCGCGCGCGACGGCCGCGGCGGCATACTCCGGCTCGGAGTGCATCGACAACATCAGAACTCGGCTCTCCGGGCTCCTGTCGCGGATCTTCGCGATGAGGTCGAGCCCGTCGACATCCGGGAGGGCGATGTCGAGGAGGATGACGTCAGGGCGGAGGGCGGCCGCAAGCTCGAGCGCTCCCGCCCCGTCGCCGCACGAGCCGACGACCGAGAAGTCCGCCTCGAGCGCCAGGAGTCGCGCCAGCCCACCGCGCACCAGCGCGTGGTCATCGACGATCGCGATCCGCGTCGTCCCCACAGGGAACCTCCACGGTAACGATCGTGCCGCGTTCGGGAGCCGAGGTGATCGACACGGTCCCGCCAGCGATCGTCGCGCGCTCCTCGATCCCGCGGAGCCCCAATCCGCGCGGGCCGTCGGGGGCAATGCCGATCCCGTCGTCCTCGATGGATAGGCGGACCCACGTCCCCTCTTCGGAGACTCGGATCGCGACCCGGCTCGCCTTGGCGTGTCGAACGACGTTCTCAAGGGCTTCCCGCGCGACGTGGTACAGCAGCCCCTCGGCCTCTCGGTCGAGCCGGGCGTCGAGGTCCGACTCCACGCGGATCGCAAGCTCGTTCTCCTCTCCGACGCTCGTCGCCAGCCGATCGAGCGACGGGACGAGGCCGAGGTCGTCGAGCAGCGGCGGCCGGATAGAGTAGGCGAGGGTCCTCGTTTGGCGGATCGCCTCATCGACGATCCCCACCACCTCTCCGTACTCCTCCTCGCCGAGCTTCGACTTCGCGGGGGCGAGATGCAGCTTGATGGCCGCGAGGGACTGGATGAGCCCGTCGTGAAGGCCGCGGGCGATCCTCCGCCGTTCCTCGTCCTGGGCGCCGAGGAGCCGCTTCGACATCTGCGCCAGCGCCCACTCCCGCTCGGCGAGCATCCGGTTCTTCTTTGCGTCGATCGCGGCGAACGTCCGTACGGTAAACGCGACGACCACGTACAAGGCCACCGTCCCCGCGAGGATCGTGGCGACGTTGTACGACAGGCTCTGGTACGGATCCCCCGTCAGGCCGAACAGCGAGCGATGCGGAAGGATCGCCGCCGATTCGAGGAACACGAGCGTGGCGTAGCAGGCGACGACCCAGCCGGTCACGAGCGCGCCGTACAGGCGCGGGAGGAAGTAGTTCGCATAGAGAACCGTGAAGAGGTAGAAGATGTTGCCGATCCAGGTGCTCCCGCCCATGAAGTGGACGAGGACCGTGATCAGGACGACCTCGGCAAAGTAGAACCCGGTATGCGCCCAGTGGAGGGCCCGCTCCGTTCGCAGGCGCTCGATCAGCGCCTTGAACGGGAACGTGAGCAGAAACCAGAGGACCGGCGAATAGAAGAGCGGGTTCTTGTAGCTCAACCGGCTCGTGAACAGGACGACGAGCGCGACGGCAGAGAAGACGCCCAGCGTCAGCCGCCGCACGAGGATCGTGCGGACGACCCCCGCTTTGCGTTCGGCGAACCCCGCCGCGCTGTCCATGGGCAAGACGGTTCTACGTCAGCGTCGGCGGGAGGGCGATCTTGCCGAAGTTCTTCTCGTACCGCTGTAGGTTCTCGCCAATCGCCTGGTAGAGCCGCTTCATGTGCACCGGGTTGAGGATCATGCGCGACTCGAGGATCGCCTGTCCCTCCTGGGGCGAAGCCGCCTGAGGGTCTACGAACAGGAAGTCGACGACGAACTCCTCTTGGCGATGGGAGATCAGGGCGAGGTTGGAATAGTGACCCCGCCGCGTCTCGTTGTCCGCTGTGATCTGCATCTTGCGCTCGGGCATGAACGCTCACCTCCACCGAGCCCGCATGGTAGCGGCTCGCGCGGATTGGCACAAGGAAGCGCTCGTGGGGATCTGCATCGCGGGCCGCGGGCAGCTCCGCTGCCTAGACTGCTGGGTCGCTCCGCAACTTGGGTAGCAGGGGTATCGGCGCAATCTCGCCGTCCCTCTATGTGGCGAGGATAGCGGCGCAACCTGGTGTGACTACGTGGCCGGGCAGCTTCACAGCCTAGGATAGCGGCGCAATCTCACCCCGCGGCTAGGTTGCGAGGTACCGGTCAAAGAACCGGCGGATGGTCTCGCCGTGGCGGCCGACGAGCAGAACGTGATGGTTGCCGAGCGGCGCGGAGAGAAGCTCGTCGACCGGCTCGTCTACGACGACACGAACCTGCGTCCGGCAGAGGTCGTCGCGGAACGGGGCCTCCTCGATTCGGCCCTCGCGGAGGAAGAGCTGATCGAGTCTCTCTCCGCCAAGCCGGAACAGCGTGCAGTCGCCGGCGGGGATTGTCCCCGAGAGCCCGACGCCGATCCCGGACTCGAAGTGGCTGCGGATCGCGTAGCTCGTCGTCATCGAGAGCGGGCACGTGCAGTGGGCGATGCCGATCGCCGGCGTCTTCGTATCCACGTCAGCGACGTTTCCCATGAACGCCGTCTGCCCTGACAGGAGGGAGGCGAGGTACAGGGTGATGAGCGCCTGTAGGTCGCCCTCACACCCCGCCGGCACGCGCTCGTCGTTCAGGCGGGACATCGCGTAGCACCCCGTCGTCTTCATGCGCTTGACGAGGTCGAAGCACCGCACGGTGCACGCCGACAGCCGGTGCTCGTCGACGAGGCTCCGGAGGCCCGCGTACACCTGGACGGCATCGCGGATCTCGGCCGGCTTCGGCTCAGCCACGGCCTCCGCCCGCTTCGTCAAGCTCGCAACGTCCTTCCGTGGGGCCTCGGCGGCCTTGACCCTCTCGAGCAGGGTCTCGATCGGAATCTGCACAAGCTCGATCGACAGGCGTCCCTTGAGGAACGCGCGATCGACGTCGCTGGCCACGAGCCAGTCGGAGGGCTCGCCGATCAGCCCGATCCGCGAGAATCGGAGCGTGTCCCAGGCATTGGCGAGCACGAGCTCCTGCTTCAGTCCGGCCACGATGTCCGGCGGCGCGCCGAAGAGGATGCGCCCCTCACCGCCGTCCTGACGGATGCGCGCAAGGACCTCGAGCGACGCGGGAAGCGAGTTGTCTCCGGGATGTGCAATCAGGAGCGTGGGGGACGGAAGCTGGGCGACGGTCTTCAGCACGTCGCGTTCCACACCCCCGGTGAGCACGAGGATCGCCGTTAGCTTGTCGGCGGCTGGGTGGGCGATCTCCTCGATGCCGAGCCCGTCGCTCGCGCGGAGCTCCGCCAGGATGCGGTCCCGCAACGAGTCGACGTGACTCTTGTCGTGAAGGCTGCTCGCCCGCACGATGACCCCGATCTTGTCCATGGAGCCATCGTAGCCTCGGCTTCCGCACCTCCTCGATCCATTCGCAAACCCGCGCCCCAGACACGGATCACCCGGACGCCGAACCAAGCGACGGGGGGATTCGGGCCGCTCTCCCCTGTGAAGCGGACGCCGGGCGTCGCCCGTCCATCGAACCTGGCGACGCTTGATGAAGCGGAGCCGGCCTGGATACTTTCTCCGGTTGAAGCCGCAAGGATCGGCGAAGGGAGGCCTCGTGCCCTTTCTCCAGACGACGTTCTACAACAACCCGGTGGGACGGTGGCTCGCCGCCGCCGCCGTGGTCTTGTTCACCTGGGTCTTCCTTCAGGTCTTCACCCGCATCGCCATCCGCCGCCTCCGGAAGATCGCCGAGCGAACCCAGGGCCGGCTCGACGACCTCCTCGTCGAGCTCCTCCACAAGACCCGATTCCTCTTCGTCTTCGTCATCTCCGCCTACGCGGGGTCCCAGCTCCTGACGCTTCCGACGACAGCAACGAAGATCCTCCACGTGGGCTTCGTGCTTGCGATGCTTGCCCAAGCCGGGTATTGGGGAAACGGACTCGTGGCCTTCTGGCTGGCACGCACCGTGCGCCGACGCTTCGGCGGCGATGCCTCCGCGGCCACGTCGCTCGCCGCCCTCGGGTTCATCGCAAAGCTCGTGATTTGGGCCGTCGTGCTCCTCATCGCCCTCGACAACATGGGCGTCAACATCACGACCCTCGTCGCCGGGCTCGGGATCACGGGACTAGCCGTCGCCCTCGGCGTCCAGAGCGTCTTCAAGGACGCGTTCGCGTCGCTGTCGATCATCGTCGACAAGCCGTTCGTCATCGGGGACTTCATCGCCGTCGGCGACCTTTCCGGAACCGTCGAGCGGGTCGGCCTCAAGACGACGAGAGTCCGGAGCCTCTCCGGAGAGCAGATCGTGTTTGCGAACGGAGACCTGCTCGACAGCCGCCTTCGCAACTACAAAGCGATGACCGAGCGGCGCATCGCGTTCTCGTTCGGACTCGAGTACGGCACGCCGACGGCCGAGGTTGAGGGAGTTCCGGCGCTCGTCAAAGCCGAGATCGAGAAGGTTCCCGGCGTCCGCTTCGACCGCTGCCACCTCAAGTCGTTCGCGGACTCGGCCCTCTCGTTCGAGGTCGTGTACTTCGTCCTCACCGCCGACTACCTCGAGCACGTGAACGCGCAACACGCGATCAACCTCGGCATTCTTCGTGCCCTCGAGGCTCGAGGCGTGCGGCTTGCCTACCCAACGCGCACGCTCTACGTGCGCTCCGCGACCTCCCCAGACGGCGCCCCCTCCGAGTAAGAGCGTCCACCGCGCCGGACGACCGACCGATCGCAACGTTGGAATCGACGTTCCCGCTGGGCACAATGCGTTCGGGTGATCGCCGTGAGCGAGTTGGACCAAGTCATCCGAGAGGCCGCGCGGACGGGATTTCTCCCGTGCGCGACGGCGTTTTCCATCGCGCAGCGGCTGGGCGTGTCGCCGAGCACGGTTCGCGCAGCCGCCGACGACCTTGGCGTTCGGATCTCCGCCTGTCAACTCGGCCTCTTCGGATACGACGCGTTCGGCGAGCGCCGCGGCGCCCACAAGCTCCCCCTTGTCCCCGAAGATCTACGAAGCACCCTTGCCGCGGCGGTCGTCGACGGACATCTCCCGTGCGCTGCCGCGTGGTGCCTGGCCGACGAGCGGGGCCTGCCTCGACTTCTCTTCGGCTCCATCGCCGAGACGTTAGACGTACGAATCTCGGAGTGCGGGCTCGGCTGTTTCTAGCCCTGTTCTTGGACCGGTCCTAGGTGGACGGAATCGCCGCCCGCGCGAGTTCGTCCGCGCGTTCGTTCTCCGGATGCCCGGCGTGTCCTTCCACCCAGTAGAAGCGCACGCGGTGCTCGGCCACCCGTCGGTCGAGCTCGCGCCAGAGGTCCTCGTTCTTGACGGGAAGCCACCGCTTCCCGGACCGCCGGCGCCAACCGTTCCGCTTCCACGCGTCGATCCACTCGGTGATGCCGCTCCGCACGTATACGGAGTCGGTGTAGAGGTCAACGTCCGACGACCCGCGAAGCGCCTTCAGGGCCTCGATCGCCGCGGTCAGCTCCATCCGGTTGTTGGTGGTGTCGCGCTCTCCTCCTTGGATCTCCTTGCGACAAGACCCTGAGACGAGGACCGCGCCCCACCCTCCGGGGCCCGGGTTTCCGCTGCACGCGCCGTCGGTGTAGATCGTTACGACGTTCACGAGGCTACATCATGCCGATCGCTCGGGGAGTTGTCGAGGCCCGATCCTCAGGTAGCGGCAGCGCGCACTGCCCGTTGCCGCACCCGCGCGCGGCGACTACCATGGGCCCATGCCCATTCCCTCGCTCGTCCTCCTCGTCGGAGATCCGTACCGGTGCGGGCGCGCTCTGGCGGAACGCGAGGCGGCGATCCGTAGCGAGGACCCCACGTCCGAGCGACACGCACTCTTCGCTGACGAGGTCGACGTGGCGAGTCTCGACACCGAACTGCAGTCGGCGCCCTTGTTCGCCCTCGGACGTCACTTCGTGATCCGGCGCGTCGACGGAATCCGAAAGCCCACGCCGTGGGTCGAGGCGCTCGGAAGACCTCTCCCTCCGGCGACCTTCGTGACGCTTCTCGCAAGCGAGCTGAAGATAACAAGCCCACTCGCGAAGCTTTGCCAGGCTCGCGGGGCGGGGACGGCGCTCCCTGCGCCGTCCCCACGCGACGTGGAGCAGTCGGTGCGCGAGCTCGCAACGGAGCGTGGTCTTCGCCTCCGTCCAGAGGCTGCCGAGATCCTGGCGCGCCGCACCGGGGGAGATCTCCTCTCCGCGGCAGAAGAGGCAGCGAAGCTATCCTCCTTCGCCCCGGGTGGCGACGTGAGCGGCGACGTCGCCGATCGGCTCGTCTTTCCCGCCGCCGAATCGACGGCCTACCCGTTCTACGATCGACTGGGAGAGAGAGACCTCGCGAGTTCCCTACGAGCCCTCGCCGAGATCCGCGAGGACGCGGGACGGCTTCTCGGAGGCGCGGTTCGCCATCTCGCCCGCCTCGCGGCGCTACGGCTCCTCGTCGAGCGCGGCGTGTCTCAAGAGGAGATGGTTCAGCTCGTCGCGCTTCAGCCCTGGCTCCTGCGGCGCTTGCTGCCCCAAGCAAACCGCTTCCAACTGGAAGAAGCCGCCGCCGCCCTCGACCTCGGCGTCCGGCTCGACGCACAGGTCAAGAGCGGCGGCATCCAAGCGTCCGATGCGCTGCTCAAACTCGTCTTCGGCGCTACGCGCTCTTCTCCTCCACGTGGACGGGGATGAACTTCCAGAACCCCGCTTTCTCGAGCAACAGGCGGCTTGCGATCAGCGCGCAATAGAGCGTCGCCAGAATTCCGATCGCCAGGGTTACGGCAAACCCGCGGACCGGCCCCGTACCGACCAGGAGCAGGATCACAGCGATCGTCATGTTCGCGACGTTTGAGTCGATGAGCGCCGTCATCGAACGGTCGTGGCCGGCGCGCACGGCGGCCATCGGCGACTTGCCGGCACGCCGCTCCTCTTTGATGCGCTCGAAGATGATAACGTTGGCGTCCACCGACGTACCGATCGTCAAGATGATTCCGGCGATTCCCGGCATCGTCAGCGTCGCACGGAACAACGCCAGGGCGCCGAAGATGATCAGCAGGTTCAGCACGAGGGAGCAGTCCGCTACGAGTCCGAGCGTGCGGTAGTAGATCAGCATGTAGAGCAGGATGATCCCGAAGCCGATGACGATCGACATCATCCCGCGGCGGATTGAGTCGTTTCCGAGCGACGGGCCGACGGTCGTCTCTTCGTCGATCTGGATAGCCACCGGAAGCGCCCCGGCGCGGAGCACGACGGCCAGCCGCTTCGCTTCCTCCTGCGTGAACTGCCCAGAGATCGTCGTCGAGTCCTTGACCCCACGCCATCCTTCGCTGCGCGCCGCCTGCACAATGCTGTCCTGGATGACCGGGGCGCTGTAGACCGTGCTGTCGAGGATGATGGCCAGCCGCTCGCCAGCCCCGAGGTCGCGGATGACCTTCGCGAACTGCTCGGCTCCGGCCTGGTTGAACGACATCGAGATCATGAGCCGTCCCGCCGACGTCACGGCCTGCGAGACCTGCACCTTGGCGTCGGCCAACGCCGCTCCGGTGAGCAGGACTTCGCGCTTCAGGATGTACGGAACCCCTTCACGATCGCGAAGGAGTTCTTCGTCCATCGACTCGGGAACCAACTCATCAAGCTTGGAGGAACCCGCCTGGACGACCTGTCGGAACTCGAGCATCGCCGTCTGCCCGATCAGCCGGCGCGCCTCGGCGGGGTCCGTGGCGCCGGGGATGTTCACCAAAATGCGGTCGCCGCCGAACCGGCGGATCTCAGCGTTCGCAAGTCCGTACTGGTCGATGCGGTTGGCCAGAATCTCGATGACGCGATCGATCGTCTGCGTCTGGTCCTCCGCGCTCAGCTGCGACACGCCCTCTCCCTCGAGGACGAGCCGCACGCCGCCCTGAAGGTCGAGTCCGAGGTTGACGACCTCCTTGAGCGGCCAGAACGGGTAGATGAGCCAAAGACAGCCGATCAGAACGATGACGACGGAGGCGAACCGCAGCCAGTCTCCTCGGGTCATTTCATGATGTGCCATGCGGCGTCCCTCACTTGTCGAGTTTCCTCACGATGCTCGCCTTGGCCATGCGGAGCTTCCCGCCCTCCTCGAGAATAAGGACCACCGACGTGTCCCCGATCGAGTCGATCTCCGCGATGATTCCGCCGGCCGTCATGATCTTGTCTCCGCGCTTCAAACCCGCAAGGAGGCTGTTCATCTCGTGCTGCCGCTTGCGCTGCGGACGGATCAACATGAAGTAGAAAATCGCGCCGAACGCGACGAGCAGGATGACCAGGGGCAGGTAGCTGGACAGCCCCGAAGCGGACGTCGACGTCGACGCCCCCTCGACTTCCTGCGCCCACGCCGCGCCGGACAGGACGAGCAAGAGAACACCACACGCCACGAACGCTCGGCTCATGCTATCACTCCTTCGCGGCGTTCCGGTGGCGACGGATCCCCGTAAAGAGAAACAGACCCCCAACGACGCCGAACGCAACCGCCGCCGCGATACTTGTGCTTCCTGTAAGTCCCCTCCCAACGGCAATCCACCGCTCAAGGAGGAAGATCACATCGGCCCAAAGTATACAGTACAGCCCAGCCAAGATCGATGTCCGCGCCCGGAAAGCGGCCCTGCGAGTCACCCCGTCGTAGGCCAACGACGCCGCCGGAATGACTGTCCAGGCGAGGGCAAGGACATCGGGCTGCGGCAGGAGCGAGATCCCGAAGAGGAGAAGCATCTGGGCCGGCAGGAGCGGAAGAACGTTGGCCACGAGCTTCTCGGTCGGCCGATTCCGCACGGCCAGGACGTAGACAACCGCAACGAGCGTCTCGAGCGAGGCCACGACCGCGGGGGCGAGCGTCAGGTTTCCGAAGTACAGGACCATCGCCAGGAGAAGAATGAGGAACGGAAGCGACCAGACTGGCATGACCCTCACCGGATGGCGGGGAGAAGAAGTCGGGCGATGAGGAAGAGGAGACCGAACCCCACGACGTCGGTAATCGTCGTGAGGAAGATCCCCGAGATGTGCGACGGGTCCCGCCCGAGTCCGCGCACGGCGACGGGGATCACGACCCCGCCGATCGCGGCGATGATCATGTTGAGGAGCATCGCGACAGAGACGACGACGCCGAGGAGGATCTCACCCTTCCAGAGGTAGGTGATCGCGCCGACCGTCGCGCCGATCAAGACGCCGTTCACGATGGCAAGCGCGACCTCCTTCGCGAGGAGCCGCCATCCCTTCTTCCGATCGAGCTCTCCAAGGGCCATGCCGCGCGTGATGATCGTGACGGTCTGCATCCCCGCGCTTCCGCCCTGCCCCGCAACGACCCCCATGATCACCGCCAGCGCGACCGCCTTCGCGATCGTCTGTTCGAAGATGCCGACAACGAAAGCCGCGGCGAGTGCGGTCGCCAGCCGTGCGTAGAGCCACGGCAGACGGAGGCGGAACGACGACCACCAGCTCGTGTCGAGGCCCTCTTCCGTCGGCACGCTGGCGAGTCCATAGATGTCCTCCGTCGCCTCGTTACGCATGACGTCGATGACGTCGTCAACGGTGATGACCCCGAGAAGACGGTGCTCGGCGTCGACGACGGGAAGCGCGAAGTAGCCGTACTTATCGAACAGCCTCGCCACACTCTCGGCGTCGGCGTCGACTGGGACGGAGACGGCGTCGCGCACCACGAGGTCGTGCAGGCTGCGGTCCGGCGGCGCGAGGGCGATGTCTCGCAGCGAAAGGACGCCGAGCAGCTTCTGCGCGTCGTCGACCGCGTAGGCGTAGTACACGGTCTCCGCCTCTTCCTGTCGCTGGCGCAGGAAGTCGATCGCCTCCTGCGCGGTCATCGACAGCGACAGCGGAACGACCTCGGGCGACATCAGGCCGCCGGCGGAGTCGGGAGGATAGGCAAGGAGGTTGGTGAGAACCTGGGCATCCTCGCGGCTGAGGCGAGACAGCAGCTCCTGCTGCACCTCGTCCGGAAGCTCGTCCAACAGGTCGACGGCGTCGTCCGGGTTCATGCGGGAGAGGATGGTGCTCGCCTCGTGGCGATCGAGCTTCTCGACTACGCCCGCCGACTCGTCCGGATCCATCTCCGCAAGGGCATCGGTGGCGGCGCCTCGCAGGAACAGGCGATGGATCACCTCAGCTGCCTGCCCGTCCGAAAGCTCGGCCAGCACCTCCGCCACGTCGGCCGGCTTCTTCGAGAGCAGCTCCCGCAAGAGACCCTTCCGCTCGTCCATGTCCCTCCTCCGGCGTCGATTATAGTCCGGGCCCCGATTCCGACCACCGCCAGGTTCCTGGCCGCCCGACACGCCCTCGCCTATCCTTCTCGTGACTCCGTGCAAGGAGGAGGGAATGGACGTCCAACATCGTCAACGCGAGACCGCCCGTGGCCGGAACGGCATGGTGGCGACGAGCCAGCCGCTCGCCGTGCACGCCGGCGTGGACGTTCTGAAAGCGGGCGGCACCGCCGTCGATGCCGCCCTGGCGGCGAACGCGACGCTCGCCGTCGTCGAGCCGATGAGCTGCGGGCCCGGCGGAGACGTCTTCGCCCTCGTGTGGGACGCGTCGGCGCGTCGCCTCTTCGGTCTGAACGGATCCGGGCGCGCGCCCGCGGCGGCAACGATCGGGGCGTTTCGCGATCGGGGCCTCGCGAGGATCCCGTCCCTCGGCCCCTTGTCGTGGACGGTGCCGGGGTGCGTCGACGGGTGGTTCCGACTGCACGAGCGATTCGGCCGACTTCCGTGGCCCGCGTTGTTCGAGGCCGCAATCTGCGCCGCAGGAGAAGGCTTCCTCGTGACCCCCGTCATCGCCGGGATGTGGCGGGACGCCGAACCCTTGCTTGCCGTCGACCCCGGCTCGGCGGCGACGTTCCTCCCAGACGGGCGCGCTCCGCGCGCCGGCGAAACCGTTCGGAACCCCGATCTCGCACGCAGCCTGCGTCAGATCGCGCTCGACGGCCCTAACGCTGTGTATCACGGCCCGATCGCCCGCGAGTTGGCGGCGTCCGCCGAGCGCACGGGTGGCCTTCTCGCGGCCGGCGACCTGGCAACCCACGCGGCGCAGTGGGTCGAGCCGCTCTCGTTGTCGTTTTGCGGCTTTGAGGTGTGGGAGCTCCCGCCGAACACCCAGGGAGTCGTCGTCCTGGAAATGCTCAACATCCTCTCGGGGTACGACCTTGTCTCGCTGGAACCTCGATCCGCCGACTATCTCCACCTGTGGATCGAGGCGAAGAAGCTCGCCTACGAGAACCGCGCCCGCTGGGTCGGCGATCCCGACATGGGCGGTCCTTGGGTCACGGCACTCCTCACCCCCGAGCACGGAGAGCGCCAGCGCAAGCGAATCGACCCCCATCGGGCAACCCTGGGGGTCCCCGCAACCGAGGACCCGACCCGTTCCTGCGACACCGTGTACGTCACCGCCGTCGATCGGGATCGGAACGCGTGCTCCTTGATCCAGAGCGTCTTCCACGGCTTCGGGTCGGGGATCACCCCGGAGGGCCTTGGATTCGTCATGCAGAACCGGGGGTCGCTGTTCGCCCTCGACCCTCGCCACCCGAACGCGCTGCGACCGGGCAAGCGACCGTTCCACACGATCATTCCGGCCATGGTGACGCAGGACGGGCGCCCCGTCTTCTCGTTTGGCGTGATGGGCGGGGACATGCAGCCGCAGGGACAGGTGCAGGTCCTCATCAACGTACTCGTGCATGGGATGGACCCCCAGGAGGCCGGCGACGCGCCGCGCGTCCGCCACGACGGATCGTCGACGCCCACCGGAGACGCGATGCACGAAGGCGGCGTGGTCCACCTCGAGCCCGCGTTTGGGAACGAGGTCGCCGCCGCTCTGCGACGCAAGGGCCACCGGGTCGAGACGAGCGAGGGCGGGTACGGCGGCTACCAGGGGATCTGGATCGACGAGGAGACACGAACCCTCCTCGGAGGATCGGAGTCCCGCAAGGACGGACTCGCCCTGGGGTACTAGGAGGATCATGGCCATTCGAGGGATTCAGGTGCTCCGCGATCGCGGCATCGAACACGAGGTTCTCGTCTACCGGTACGACAGGAAAGGAACCGAGCCGGCCGCCGACGCGCTCGGTCTGCCACACGGCGATGTCGTCAAGTCGCTCGTCTTCCGAACCGACAGCGGCGGCTTCCTCTTTGCGCTGATGGCGGGCGACGCCACGGTCAGCGTTCGCAAGCTCGGTCGCGCAACCGGCCACAAGACCGTGGAGCCCGCGGCGCCGCGCGACGCCGAGCGGTTGACCGGCTACTTCGTGGGCGGGATGAGCCCGCTCGGATCACGACAGGCTCTTCCCGTCATCCTCGACGAGACAACGGCCACTCGTCCCCGCCTAGTCATCAACGCCGGGGCCCGGGGTACCCTTGTCCGCCTTGCGACGTCAGACCTCGTAGCGCTGATCGGCGCCTCGATCGCCGACATTCGCAACGACGAGCGATCACGCCACCCCACAACGTGATCGCCGACATCCGCAGCGACTAGCGATCGGGCTCCACGAAGCCCGATCGCCGACATCCGCGAAGCCTAGCGTCCCTCGTCAGCCTTCGAGCTTCTCGAGCTCGTCGATCATCCGCACGATCTCGGCGAATCCGCCCTGCCAGAAGGCCTTCTTCCGCACGTCGAAGCCGGCTTCGTCGAGGATGGCAAGCGGCGACTTCGATCCGCCCTGCTCGAGGATCCGCAGGTACTTTGGGACGAACGCCTTCCCCTCGCGCTCGAACTGCTGGTAGAGCGCCAAGACGAGCAGCTTCCCGAACGTGTAGGCGTAGCAGTAGAACGGCGTCTCGTAGATGTGGGGAACCGACAGCCACTCCCAGCGGAACTCGTCGGGCACCTCGACGCTCGATCCGAACTGCTCGCGGAGGTTCTCGAGGTACGCGGCCGCGATGCCATCGGCCGTCGGCGCCCCGTCACCGATGAGCCGGTGCGCTTCGCGTTCGAACAGAACGAAGTACGCCTGGCGCATGATGGATCCGTAGCTTCCGTCCACGTACGTGCCGAGGAGATAGCGACGCAGCGCGGGGTCGCGGTCGGAGTCGAGCAACACGTGCAGGAGGAGCATCTCTGCGAAGTTCGACGCGGTCTCGGCCAGCGGCAGCGACGAGTGCGCCGTGAGCACGGAGTGCCGCGAGGCGAGCAGGGCGTGAACCGCGTGACCGAGCTCGTGAGCGAGGGTGGTCACATTCTCCGCACGATCGTTGTAGTTCACGAGCACCCACGGCGTCTTGTCCGGAACGACGCCGTAACAGAACGCGCCGGTATCCTTGCCGGGACGGGCCTGCGAGTCCACGTGCCCCGCGTCGAACACACGATCGACAAGCCGTGTGAGGCTCGGATCCAGGCTGTCGAAGGCCTCGCGCACCCGTCGGACGGCGTCGGTGTACGAGTACGTGCGCACCACCGCTCGGAGCGGCGCGTAGATGTCGCAACGACGGAGGGACTTCGTCCCAACCCATCTTGCTTTGAGACGGAAGAACCGCTGGTAGATCGAGGCGTTCTCGCGACACACGTCGAGCAGCGTGTCGACCACGTCATCGGGAACGTCGTTCATGAGGTTACGCACCGCAAGGGGGGACGCCATCCCGCGGAGCTTCACGTTCTCCTGGACCCAGTCTCCGGCCGTGTACCGGTAGAGCTGCGCCAGGATGTCCTTGTTCTCGATGAAGACCTTCAGCATCGACTCGTACGCCGCGGAGCGTTTCTCGGGATCGGGATCCCGCGTGTAGATCAAGAGCTCTGTGCGCGTCAGCGTCTTCGTCACGCCGTCGATCGCCATCTCGTACGTGAACCCGTTCGCCATCATGTCGTAGACGGTCGTGATGCCGCGGATCCCGTTCACGTCCTTGATCGTGAGTGCTTGCTCAACCGGTTCGGCGAGCGTGTACGGCGCGAACCGCCGTAGGCTCTCGAAGTAGTGCGCGAGATCGGCGGACGCGGGGAGGAGTCGACGCACGTTCTCCTCATCGAGCGACTTCCACCACAACTCGACGAACAGCGTCCGGTTCCGCGCATCGGCCAGGCGCGAGTCCACACGCTGCCGAAGCGACAGCGCGTCGGCGCTCCGGTTCTGCTCGGAGAACCACAGGGTCGCGTACCCTTGCAGAACCGCTCGGACGTAGGCCGCTCGATCGACGTCCCGAGAGAGCGCGCCAAACGCCGCCGCGGGCATCGCAGCGTCCAAGCGGCCGCGCCACGCCTCCACGGCCCGCACGCGCTCCTCAAGATCCGCAAAGACCTTCTCCATGGCGGGTCCCGAGCTCGCCGGAATCAGGTCGACCAGCGTCCAGCGCCCAACCTCACGAGCTGCACTCACTCCCCTCACGCCCCTTGGCCCGTCCCGCTGAGCTCCTCCAACTCGTCGATCATGCCGACGATCACGTCGAACCCGCCTTGCCAGAACTCCTTCGTCCGCACGTCGAAGCCGGCTTCATCAAGAATGGCAAGCGGCGCCTTCGATCCGCCCTGCTCGAGGATGCGCAGGTACTTGGGGACGAACGACGTCCCCTCCCTTTGGTACTGCTGGTAGAGGGCGAGCACAAGGAGGTGTCCGAAGGGATACGCGTAGCAGTAGAAGGGCGTGTGGTAGATGTGGGCAATCATCAGCCACTCCCAGCGAAACTCGTCAGGCACGTCGACGCTCGAGCCAAATTGGCCGCGGAGGTTGTCGAGGTAGCAGGCGGCCAGTTGGTCGGCCGTCGCCGACTCTTCCTTCACCCTGCGGTGCGCGTCGCGCTCGAACAGAGCGAAGAACGCTTGCCGTAGGATCGCCGCGTAGCTCTCGTCCACGTACCGGGCCAGAACGTAGCGGCGGAACGCGGAATCCCGGTCGACGTCGAGCAGCCCCTGAAGGAGGAGCATCTGGGCGAAGTTCGACGCCGTCTCGGCGAGCGGCAAGGGCGAGTGCCAAGTGAGCACCGAGTGCTCCGACGCGAGCTGGCTGTGCACGGCGTGGCCGAGTTCGTGGACGAGCGAGCTGACGTCCTGGACTCCCCCGTTGAAGTTAACGCAGACCCACGGGACCTTGTCCGGCACGACGCTGTAGCAGAACGCGCCCGCGTCCTTGCCCGGCCGCGGCTGGGAGTCGATGTGCCCGGCCGCGAACACGCGCTCGGCCAGGTCGGCGAGCCTCGGATGGAAATCTCCGAACGACCGCCGCACGAGGCGAACCGCGTCGTCGAACGAGTACTCCCGCGCCACCGGCTCGAGGGGCGCGTAGATGTCGCAACGCCGCAGGCGGTCCACGCCGATCCACCCGGCCTTGAGTCGGAAGAAGCGGTGGTACACCGATGCGTTCTCCCGGCAGACGTCGAGCAGCGCGTCGACGGCGGCGTCCGGAAGGTCATTGCCAAGGTTCCGCGCCGCGATCGGGGACGCCATCCCGCGGAGCTTCACGTTCTCTTCCACCCAGTCGCTCACCGTGTACTTGTAGAGCTGCGCGAGGACGTCCTTGTTGGCGATGAACACGCGCAAGAGGGCGTCGTAGGCCGCCGCGCGCTTCGCCGGGTCCGGGTCGCGGGCGTAGACCATCACTTCGCTCCGCGTCAGCGCTTTCGTCTCGCCATCAATCGCCAGGGAGTACGTAAAGCCGGACTCCATCATGTCGTAGATCGTCGCGATCCCGTGGATCCCGTTGACGTCCTTGATGTTGATCGCCCGCTCGGCGGGCTCGGTGAGCGTGTACGGCGCGAACCGCCGCAGCGACTCGAAATGGTAGGCAGCGTCGCCCGCCGCCGGGAGCAGCCGACGCGCCGCTTCCTCGTCGAGCGCCTTCCACCAGTGCTCGACGAACAGCGTGCGGTTCCTGGCGTCGGCGAGCCGGGAGTCCACCCGCTGTCTCAGTGCGAGCGCGTCGGCGTCGCTCGTCTGTTCGGAGAACCAGAGGTACGAGAACCCGTCGAGCACCGCGGCGGCGTGCGCTTGCCGCTCCACGTCGCGGACGAGAATGGTGAACGCCTTCTTCGGCAACGGGCCGTTCAGCTTGCCCCGCCAGGACTCGACCGTGCTCGCCGCGTCGTCGAGGACGGAGAGCGCCGTCTCCAGACCCGGCCCGGTCTTCACGAGAATGAGGTCATCCAGGCTCCAACGACCCACACGGTACGTCGTTCCCGTCATCGCCCACTCCTCACGCCGTACCGGCCAGGGACCCGTCGAGACCGAGCGCGCCGGCGACTTCGCGCATCCCCGCGATCGCGTCAGCCATCAGATCATCCACGTTCGCGCCGAGCATCGCCGCGCCCTTCTCGATCACGTCACGGTTCGCTCCCGCGGCGAAGCTCCGATCCTTCCACTTCTTCCTGAGCGACTTCACCTCAAGATCGTGGAGGCTCTTCGAAGGCCGAACCAGCACGGCGGCGGTGACGAGACCGCACAGCTCGTCGATCGCGAAGAGCACCTTTTCCATCTCCGTCGACGGCTCGACGTCCGAGCACAACCCCCACCCGTGCGATACGACGGCGTGAACCAGCTCCTCCGGCCAGCCCCGCTCCCGAAGGATGCGCGCCGTCATCGTGCAGTGCTGATCTGGGAAGCGCCCGTAGTCGAGGTCGTGCACGAGGCCGACGATTCCCCACGTCTCTTCGTCGAGGCCTCGCTTCCTCGCTCCGTAGCGCATCACGGCTTCCACCGCAAGCGCGTGCTTGATCAACCCGTCCTGGTCGTTGTACTCGGTCAGGAGCGCGTAGGCTTCCTCGCGAGTCGGTATGTGCATAGAGTCCTCCCGTCCCGTGCTGGTTGTCCGACTCTACTGTGGGCAACGCGTTGCGTCTACCCGTCATGCCCGCACCACGCCGGCCCATCTGCACCCCGCACTCCGTGCGCTAACCGCGCCGCCCGCCGTACACGTTTGCGCCTCGCATTCCGTACGCTGGCGCCTCGCATTCCGTACGCTGGCGGCTCCGCATTCCGTACGCTGGCGGCTCCGACTACCCACTCGATCCGGAGCCCGCGCCGGGGTCCGGATCAACATGAGGGCGTGCATTGGGTGCCGTATAGTCACCCCATGACGATCACGCTCGGCACCTTCCTGCCGCTCCTCTTCGCCGGCCTCGGCATCGGAACCCTCTCAAGCCTCCTTGGAGTTGGCGGCGGGATCTTCATCGTGCCGCTTCTCACCCTCTCCGGATGGGTGGACACCGTGCAGGCGGCGGCCGGCACGAGCCTCACGGCCATCACCTTCACGAGCCTCTCCGCGTCGATCGCCTACGCCCGCCGCCACGTCATCCAGTATCGCGTCGGCCTCACGCTGATGCCCGCAAGCCTGCTCGGAGCCTGGGCCGGGGCGCGTTTGACCACGACCATCGAGTCTCGATGGCTCGCGATCGGCTTCGCCGTGCTCCTCCTCTACCCGATCGTGATGATGCTGCGCGGCAAGACGACGAGCGAGATCGGCCACGCGCACCGCGACGTCGCGACCGGTCCTCGCCTCTACGGGATTGGCGCCGCCATCGGCCTCGTCGCGGGGCTCGCCTCGGGCCTGCTCGGGATCGGCAGCGGGACGATCATGGTTCCGTCGCTCGCGCTCTTCCTCGGCCTCGAGATCTTGCCGGCCATCGCGACAAGCCTCTTCGTGATGGTTCCGTCTTCGGCCTTCGGCGCGCTCACCCATTTCACCCAAGGGAGCGTAGACCTGGGGCTCGCCCTTCCGCTGATCGTCGGAACCGTCATCGGGGCGCAGTTCGGCCCGTTCCTCGGGGACCGCATCCCGCGCAAGCGCCTGCGGCAGTTGTTCGGCCTCATCCTCCTCTACGCCGCTGTGAACATGATTCTCAAAGCGTTGCGCTAGTTCGCTTCCCTCGAGCGCTTGACTTCCTTCGAGGCATCGTCTACACTGCGTTAGCAGTTGCGCATGTCAACTGCTAAGCCGAGGTGAGAATCATGATCCGATTCGACAAGATGACCGAGGGGACCCAGGAGCTCTTCCGGGAGGCCCAGGATCTCCTCACGCGGTACAAGCACAACCAGCTTGATGTGGAGCACATCGCCTACGTCCTCGTGAGCAAGGAAGGCGTCGGCCGGGAGATCCTCCAGGCTATGGGGGTGAAGCTCGACGTCCTGGCAAAGGATATCGATGTTCTGCTCAAGTCGAAGCCATCGGTGGCCGGCGAGATCGGTGGACAGATCTACATCACCCCACGGTTGGACGCGGTGGTCACCGCCGCCCAAATGGAGGCCGATCGGCTCCACGACGAGTTCATCGGATCGGACCACCTTCTGCTCGCCATCAGCCGCACGACGGATCCTCAGCTTCGGCGGGTGCTCGGAAGGCACCAGATTACGCCCGAGTCGATCTACAGCTCGCTTCGTGACGTTCGCGGCGAGCAGCGCGTCACGGACCCATCGGCGGAGGACCGGTATCAGATCCTCAAGAAGTACTCGACCAACCTCACGGAGAGGGCGAAACGCGGTGAACTCGACCCGGTGATCGGCCGGAACGAGGAGATCCGGCGAATGGAACAGATCTTGTCGCGCCGCCGGAAGAACAACCCGGTCCTCATCGGCGAGCCGGGGGTTGGGAAGACGGCCGTCGTGGAGGGCCTCGCGCAACGGATGGTCGCCGGGAACGTTCCCGACTCCCTGAAGGGAAAGGAGATTGTCTCGCTCGATATCGCCGCCATGGTGGCCGGCTCGAAGTTCCGCGGCGAGTTTGAGGACCGCCTCAAGTCCGTCATCCGCGAGATCGAGGCGCACACCGGACAGACGATTCTCTTCGTCGACGAGTTGCACACGCTTGTCGGCGCCGGCGCGGCTGAGGGCGCAATCGACGCGGCGAACATGCTCAAGGAGCCGCTGTCCCGTGGCCGGTTCCAGCTGATCGGCGCCACGACGCTCGACGAGTATCGCGAGCACATCGAGAAGGACTCGGCGTTCGAGCGGCGGTTCCAGAAGGTCTTCGTCCCCGAGCCGTCAATCGACGAGACAATCCAGATCCTCAAGGGGCTGCGAGAGACCCTCGAGAAACACCATCAGGTCAAGATCACCGACGAGGCCATCGACGCGGCGGCCCGCCTGTCCGAGCGCTACCTCTCCGACCGTTTCCTCCCCGACAAGGCCATCGACCTCATCGACGAGGCGGGTAGCCGACTGCGCGTCGACGGCAGCGGAACGGACGTGCGGCCGGCCGAGATCGCCGCCCTGGTGTCGCAGTGGACGGGGATTCCCGCCGAGCGAATGCTCGAGGAGGAGCGCTCACGCCTCTCCTCGATGGAGGACGCGCTTCACGCGCGGCTGATCGATCAGGACGAAGGTGTACACGCCGTCGCCGAGGCGGTCCGCCACTCCCGCGCTGGTCTGTCCGACCCCCGCCGGCCGATCGGCACGTTCCTGTTCCTCGGTCCGACCGGGGTCGGTAAGACCGAACTGGCCAAGGCGCTTGCCGCGTTCCTGTTCGGCAGCGACTCTGCGCTTCTCCGCATCGACATGTCGGAGTACATGGAGCGCCACGCCGTCGCTCGCCTCATCGGCTCACCGCCGGGATACGTAGGCTACGAAGAGGGAGGCCAACTGACGGAGGCGGTGCGCCGCCGGCCGTACCAGGTCATCCTGTTTGACGAGTTGGAGAAGGCGCACCCGCAAGTCATGAACCTCATGCTCCAACTGCTCGACGAGGGTCGGCTCACCGACGGCCACGGCCGCACGGTCGACTTCCGGCACACGATCCTCATCATGACGTCGAACGTCGGGAGCGAGTTCTTCCAGAGTGACGATGACGAGGCCGCGATCCACAAGCGAATCCACGACGAGCTTAGGAAGACGTTGCGGCCGGAGTTCCTGAACCGGATCGACGAGACCGTCATCTTCCACCCGCTCGACGAAGCCGCGATCGAGAAGATCGTCGAGCTCAAGATCGCCGAGCTGAACGCGCGTCTCGCCGAGCAGAAGATCCGCCTTACGCTGACCCCGGAGGCGAAGCGGATCCTCACGAAAGAAGGGTTCGACCCCCACTACGGCGCTCGACCGCTCGCCCGCGCCCTCAAACGCTTGGTGGAGAACCCGCTTGCGTCGAAGATCGTTGCCGGCGAGATCCACGACGGGGACTCCGTTGCCGTCGATGCCGCGGCGATGTCCGACGTCCTCGTACTCCGGCGCCAGAGTGCGGGCTAGTCGACGTGCTGGGCCTGCCGCGCCCGATTACTCGAGGACGAGCGAGAGGAGCGCCATCCGGACCGGAACGCCGTTCGCCGATTGGCGGAAGTAGGCGGCGCCGGGGAGATCGTCGACGTCGAGGGCGATCTCGTTCACCCGCGGCAGCGGGTGCATGACCGTGATCGAAGGCTTCGCCGCTGCGAGCGCCGCACGGTCGAGGATGTAGGCGCCCTTCAGCCGCTCGTACTCGGCCGGGTCGGCGAACCGCTCTTTCTGGATGCGCGTCATGTAGAGGACGTCGGCCGTTCGGATCGCCTCGCCGAGGTCGTCCGTCTCCGCAACCGAGATTCCCTTGGCTTGCAGCCGCTCGACGATCGCGGTCGGCATGCGCAGCGCCGCCGGCGCCACGAAGAGGAACGAAACTCCGTAGTTCGAGAGAACGTCGGCGAGCGAGTGGACGGTTCGGCCGTTCTTGAGGTCGCCGACCAGGGCGACCCGCAGGCCGTCGACGTGGCCCTGCTCCTTCTTGATCGTGTAGAGGTCGAGGAGCGACTGCGTCGGGTGCTGCCCGGCGCCGTCCCCCGCGTTCAGGATCGGTACGCGCGCCGCGCGTGCCGCCTCTTCGGCCGCCCCGGTTTCGGGGTGACGCAGCACGATGGCGTCGGCATACCCCTCAACCGTTCGGATCGTGTCGGCGAGCGATTCTCCCTTCGCGGCTGACGAGGTCTTCGCCTCAGCAACGCTGATCACTTGCCCGCCGAGCCGGAGCATCGCCGTCTCGAACGAGAGGCGTGTGCGCGTGCTCGGCTCGAAGAAGAGTGTCGCGAGCACCTTCCCGCGCAACGTCGAGAGGGTCTTCCCCGCGGCGAGCGCCTTCTCGTGCTTCGCCGCCACCTCGAGCACGCGCTCGATCTCCGGCTTCGCGAACTGGTCCGCGCGAAGGACATCCTTGCCCGATAGCGTGATCATTCCGTGCTCCCTTTGGTCTTCCGAATCGTTCGTCACCGAAGAGCCGCCGGCTCGACGCGCCCCGCCGCCGTCGCCAGGAAGCGTCCCCATCCCGGCTTCGCCAGAAGGTGCCCAGCCTCGACGAGAACCCGACCGCGCTGCATGCACAGGACCGGCGCCCCGACGACCTCCCGCCCCTGGTACGCCGTGTACGTCGCGTTGGAGTGCTGGGCGGCATTGGAGATCCTTCTCTTCGCCTCGGGATCGAAGATGACGAGGTCGGCGTCGCTCCCAGGGAGGAGCGCGCCCTTCTTCGGGTAGAGGCCGAAGATCTTCGCCGGGTTCTCGCACATCACGCGCACCAGGCGCTCGAGCGACAGCCGGCCGCGCTCGACGCCGCCGTCGTACACGAGTGGCAGCATCGTTTCGACTTGCGGCGAGCCGTACGGAGCCGCGAAGAAGTCGTCGTCGGGGCTCTTCGCCTTCGGCGCGTGGTCCGACGCGACCGTATCCAGCGCTCCCTCGGCGAGCCCGCGCCAGAGCGCGTCGCGGTCCTCCGCATCGCGAAGCGGCGGGCCGATCTTGAGAAGCGCCTTCTGCCGTAGGAGATCGTCGTTCGTCAAGGTCAGGTACTGCGGACACGTCTCGCCGTAGACGCGGAATCCCTTGGCGCGCGCGGCCAGAACCTCGTCGAGCGCGAGGCGCGCGCTCACGTGGGGAATGTAGATCGGGCACCCGGCAACCTGCGCCATCGCGACCGCGCGGTGAACGGCCTCCGCCTCGAGGATCGCGGGGCGCGTTTCGACGAAGGCGCGAATCGGATCGGCCTTCTCGGCGTTCGCCCGATCCTCCAGGTAGTCGGTGGCGAGACCGTTCTCGGCGTGGACCATCCCCATCCCGCCGGCCCGCCCGAGAATGTCGAGCGTCCGCATGAGTTGGTAGTCGTCCGTCATCCACCCGAGCTTGGCGTACGTCATGAACATCTTGAACGACGTCACGCCTTCGGCCATCGCCCGCGGGATCTCACTGGACTGGTTCTTCGGATCGAACACCCCGCCGTGAAGACCGAAGTCGAGGATGGACCCGCCTTCCCCTTCGTTGCGGGACGCGTGCAGCGCGTCAAGCAGTCCCCGACCCGGCTTCGCGTACGCGTAGTGAATGAGCGTCGTCACGCCCCCGTGCGCCGCCGTGACCGACAAGGCCCCGAGGTCATCGAGGTACACCGGGTGGGTATGGACGTCGAGGACGCCCGGGAGCACGTAGTGCCCTGACGCGTCGATCTCCCGATCCGCGTCGCGCGGCAGCCCCGCCTCGACGCGCTCGATCCTCTCCCCGACGACGAGCACGTCGACCTCTCGCACCGCCGACCCGCTCACGACCCGACCGTTGCGAACGATGATCCGTTCCATGTCCTCTCTCCTCGTTCGGCCCGATTCTACACGCCCTCCTCGCGAAGCGCCCACAACGGAGACGGGAACGGCGGCGGCGGGATCCGTCGTCCGCTATGCTGTCCGCGGGGGTGCACGGAATGAAGCGCGCAACCATCTGCTTCCTTGTGGGGGAGAACCCGCCGCAGGTTCTTCTCGGCCTGAAGAAGCGCGGCTTCGGAAAGGGGAAGTACAACGGGTTCGGCGGCAAGATCGCGGATACGGAAGGCGTGCGAGACGCCGCGATCCGAGAGGTTCGGGAGGAGTGCGGACTCGAGGTGGCTCCGGCCGACCTCGTCTCCGCCGGGCGGCTTGTGTTCTTCTTCCCTTTCCGAGCGGAATTCGACCACGACGTGAGCGTCTTCCGCGCCGGCCGATGGCGCGGCGCGCTGCGCGAGTCCGACGAGATGCGGCCCCAGTGGTTCCCGATCGACGAGATCCCCTACGAACGGATGTGGCAGGACGACGCTCACTGGCTCCCGCTCGTGCTCGGCGGGGCCTCCGTGGAGGCCGAGTTCACGTTCGCCGAGGACAACGAGACGGTTGCCCGGTTCTCGCTTCGGACGATTCCGAAAGGAACGTCCTAGCGAACCTTAATTCGGAACGTGAACCGACCTTCGCGGAAGAGCTTCACGCAGGCATCCACAACGTCTGCGTCGTAGGCGGTCCCCCTTCCGACCACGATCTCCTCGAGGGCCGCGTCAATCCCCAGCGCTGGCCGGTAGGGACGGTGCGATGCCATGGCCTCGACGACGTCGGCCACGGCGAGCACGCGGGCCTCCGTACAGATCGCGCCCCCCCTTAGCCCGCGCGGGTAGCCGCTCCCGTCCAGCCGCTCGTGGTGTTGCAGGACGATGTCGGAGATCGGCCATGGAAAGTCGACCGTCTTCAGGATCTCGTACCCCGCCTGCGGGTGCCCCTTCATCAACTCCATCTCCGTGCGGGAGAGAGCACTCGGCTTGCTCAAGATCTCCGCCGGGATCGCCAGCTTCCCGACGTCATGGAGCAGCCCCGCGGCTCGAATCCCGTCCACCACGCTCTCTTCGAGCCTCAGCTCGCCCGCGATCGCCACCGCGAGGTCCGTGACCAGCCTCTGGTGGCCGGCGGTGTACGGGTCTCGCGATTCGGTAGCCTGTCCGATCGCTTCGATGACCCCGTCGAGCGTGCGGCGCACCCTCTTCTCGCCCTCCACGACGGACGTGACGTCGGTCTTCGACAGGAGTACCCGATCCAGCGTCTCTTCGTGGCCGGGGGCAACACTCCAGCGAATCGCCGTGTAGAACGTCTGCCCGTCGAGCGTGCGATCCTGGTCCACCCTGTCGAACACGCGCTCGCCGCGCCAGATGGCGAGCAGGCGGTCGCCGAATCCGGCCCTGCCGGTCGGCGGGAAGTTCTGTCCGACGCGGCGGAGGAAGTCGGCCTTGTCGGTCGCGTGGTGCATGCGAACCGCGGCTTCGTTCGCGTCGACGACGCGGATCGCTTGGATACACTCGTCCACGAACTCGGGGTGCGCGTCGAGAAACGCGCAGAGGTCAACGATGCCCTGCGCGCGCAGCTCGTCGAGCTTGCTCCTGACTCCGGAGAAGTCCTCGACGAACACCGACGCCGGGGAATCCTCGAACAGCGCCCGGTACTCAGCCTCGCTCTGCTCAAGCGCTCGTTCGGTCTCGCGCCTCCGGGCGGACTCGATCGCGACAGCCACAAGCCCGGCGGCTTCATTCACGAAGCTCACTTCCTCGTCGAGCCACTCGCGGGGAGGCCCCACGTGCTCGACGGAGAACGTCCCCACGACCTGCCCCCCCGTGCGAACGGCCATGTCGATCAGTGCCCCGATCCCGAGTGGGATGAAGTGGGCCTCGTTGAACTCCGCCGTGCGGGGGTCGCGGCGGGCGTCCGAGGCGATGATCGAGCGCTCGGCGCGTAGGGCCGCCGAGTACTTCGGGTGGACCGTGAGGGAGGGCTGGCGGCCCCGTGTGTGCCGCCGCGGGGTGCGCTCGAAGAGCTCCGCGCACTGCGATGGGCCCCGTTCGACCTCCGCGAGCCAAACCTCAACTCGTTCGACCTCGATCGTGTCGGCCACGGTTTGCGCGATGGTCCGGAGGGTGCTCTCGAGATCTCCCGAGGCGAGAGACGGAAGCTTCGCAAGCCTCACGAGTGCCGCGTCCGCTGTGCGGGCCTTCTCCCGTCGCTGCTGCTCTCGCTCTTCGGCGAGCTTGCGCTCCGTGACGTCCCTTGCGACGTTGACCGACGCGGGGCGGCCCTCCCAGTCGATGAGAACCGAACGAAGTCTTAGCCACCGGACGTCGCCGTCGACGCGGACGATCCGGAACTCATCGAGGTCGGAAGCCTCTTGCCCGTTCAACTGCCGGGCGTAGCCGTCGAGCACGAAGGCCCGGTCGTCGGGGTGCAGGAGCCCGGCCAACGGCCTGATCCGAAGTTCCTCGATCGAGTAGCCGGAGATGGTCGTCGCGGCGGCGTTCGCGAAGGGAATCACGCCGTCCTGAGCGATGAAGATCGCCTCCGCGGTGTGCTCGACGACGGCGCGGTACCGAGCTTCGCTCGCCCGCAGCTCTCCCGCCGTCCGCGCGACCTCCTCCTCCAAGTGAGACCGGTATCGAAGGTTCTCCTCTTCCAGTCGTCGGCGATCGTCGGCCAGTTCCTTGACCCGCACCGCGCTTGCGACCGTCGCCCGAATCTCGCCCCCCGTGATGGGCTTCGCGAGGTAATCGAACGCCCCCTGTCGCACGGCCTCGGACGCCGTGTCCACCGTGGGCTCGCCGGTGATGACGATGACTTGGGTCTCGGGGCGTTGTTCGTGGATCTTCCTGAGCAACGCGATCCCATCCGTGCGCGGCAGGACGATGTCCGTGACGACGACGTCTGGGACGACCTCCGGAAGGAGCCGCAGCGCCTCGGCCGCGGTCTCCGCTGTCCAGACGTCGTGACCGTCCTCCTTGACGAACTCGGCGAGCGTCGCGCGGATGCTTCGCTCGTCGTCGACGATGAGGATCTTCGCCATGCTATCCCGCCTCCGCGTTTGTCCCGACGGCGGTCTCGTCGCCCGCCGGAAGCTCGAGCGAGAAACGCGTGTAGTCGTTCTCCTGGCTCTCCACGACGAGCGTCCCGCGATGCTCGCGGACGATGCCGTAGCTGACTGAAAGCCCGAGCCCCGTCCCCAGGTCTCGCGGCTTCGTGGTAAAGAACGGATCGAAGATCCGATCGCGAATCGCATCCGGAACTCCAACCCCGTGATCCTCAACGGTCAGGCGAACTGACCGGCGTCCGTCACGCACCACCGTCTCGCCGTGGATCTCGATCTTCTTCCGATCGTCGTGCCCGGGGAACCGCGCGTTCAGCGCGTCGCGCGCGTTTGTTAGGAGGTTCAGGACGACCTGCTGCATTTGCTGGCTGCGGCAGCGCACGGGCGGAAGATCCGCCGGGACGTCGACGGTAACCTCGATCTGGTCCTTGCGAAGGACCGCGCCGATGAGCGACAGGGTCGCGTCCACGATGTCGACCATGCGCGCCGGGCTGTGCCTCTCCTTCTCCTGACGTGCAAACGAGAGAAGATTGCGAACCGTCTTCGCAATCCGGTTGCCCTCCTCGATGATCTGCGAGGCGAACTCCTGGAGGTTGGCCGCGTCGGTTCGAGCCCGGATCAACTCCGCGTAGTTGATCATCCCGGTGAGCGGGTTGTTGATCTCGTGGGCAATCCCGCTCGCCATCGTCCCGATCGACTCCAGCTTCTGGGCCTGGCGGAGTTGGGCTTCCAGCCGCTCCCTCGCCGCCTCCGCCTCGCGTCGAGCGCTGACGTCCTCGACGGTCCCCTCGTAGCAGAGGGCGCGCCCTTTCGCATCGCGGACAGCGACGGCGTTCTCGCGGACGTAGACCGTGGACCCGTCCGCGCGCTCCCACGCGGCTTCGTTGCCTAGGATGGAGCCGTCCTGTTCGAGGCGCTCTTTGAACGCCGAGCGCGAGTACTTCGGCGCGTAACCCTTCTCCTCAAGGTTGCGCGCCGCAAGGTCTTCGAACGAGCTGAACCCAAGCATCTTCACGAGCGCCGGGTTCGCGGCGAGAATCCGGCCGTCCGGCGTGGTCCGGTAGATGCCGAGGACGGCGTTTTCGAACAGCGATCGGTACCGCTCCTCGCTCAGCTCGAGCGCCGCCTCGGCGCGCCGTCGTGCCTCGGCCGCGTCGAGGTCGTGCAGCGCAAACGCTAGGTCCCCGGCGACTTCACGAAAGAGCGACAACTCCTCGTCGTCCGTCGCCCACGCCGCCGGCACCGCGACGACGAGCACACCGTAGATCCGGGTCTCGTGCCGAAGCGGCACGACAACCGCGGCTGTGTCCGCGCGGCGGATGTTCGCCGGGCAGCCGGCACAGTCCTCGGTCGGCTCCGTGAGGACGAACGACTCGCCACGCACCAGCACGCGGCGGCAACAGGCGGGGAGGTCACCCCGCAGCATCCGCTCACGCAGGATCGCGAACGCCTCGCTGACCCCTGCCTCCGCGACTCGGAGGGGGTGCCCCTCCGAGTCGACCTCGACGATCCACGCATATCGTACGCCCTCGGTCGCGACGAGCTCTCGGCACCCCTGTTCGAGCAGTCGGCCGCGGTCCGTCTCCCGGGAAATGAGTTGGTTGACGTTTCGAATCGCCCGCAGTACGGCGTTCACGTGCGCGAGCCGCGTCGCCTGCGCCCTCAGCTCGGAGATGTCCTCGCCCGAACTCAGGGTCCCGTGGATCCTTCCCTCCTCATCGCTGAGGATCGTGTTATGCCAAAGGATGAGCCGCGTGTCCCCGTCGCGGCGCAGCACGGCGTTTTCGACGCTCGCCGTCGAGGCGACGTTGCCGTTCATCAGCGTGTCGAACACAGCGCGCGTCTCCGCACGGGCCTCCTCCGGAAGGCACGTCGAGAACCAGTCACGGCCGACGAGATCGCTCGGGGAGTCGTACCCGAGCACCTCGACCGCCCGGCGGTTCACAAGGTCGATGCGGCCCCGGGAATCCAGGGCCACGACCATGGCACCCACGACGTCGAGGTGAAGCTGAGCGCGCTCCTTTTCCCGCCGCAGTGCCGCCTCCACGATCTTGAGATCCGTGATCTCCGAAATCACGACGACGCTCCCCGCGGGCCGGCGCATGCGACTGTGCAGCCGCCGCGGCACCACAAGGACGTCAACCGGCGACCCGTCCTCGTGCCGCAGGACAGCCTCGTAGCTCCGGATCACTCCCGGGCGCAGCGTCGCCATCTGCCGGCGATGCTCCTCGACGGACCCCTCGGAGAAGAGCTCCGTCAGAGGGCGCCCGAGGAGGTCTCGGCGCCGGCGACCGAGCATCTGGCAGAGGCGGTCGTTCACGAAGACGGTATTTCCGTCCGCGTCCTCCACGGCGAGGCCGTCGCCCATCGCTTCGACGACATCCTCGTAGCGCTCTTGCGCCTCTTCCATCCGGCGCAGAAGCGGGCGCGACACGCGAGTGAACGCCCATGCTCCAAGCAGAATCGCAGCCAATGCCGGGCCCGCGGCCACAAGACCGGCGCGTCGGAATGGCGCCTGCACCTCAGAGAGGTCGATCTTGGCCACGATCCCCAGATCGAGGACGTCGACCGGCTCGTACGCGGCGAGCACGGTCTGACCGCGGTAATCGAGTGCGATGACCGTTCCCGACTTCCCTTGCAGCGCTCGCCGCATCGGCTCGGCAAGTTTCGATTCGACGGGGATCTCCGTAGGAGCCTCTGGCGCCGCCTGCGACGCGTGGCTCACGAGGAACACGATCCTGTCGCCCTCACGCCGGGCCAGAGTGAACTCGCCCGTTCGCCCGACGGTTTCGTACTGCGCGTGCGCGGCGGCCACTTGCTCGACGGTGAGGGCGGTCGCGAGAGAGAGATCGCTGCCGGCTTCGAGTTCGTGACGAGCGACCGCCTCGATGAGACGAGCCTGGCTGCGCGCCATCTCGGTCAGACGGGCCCTCTCTTCAATGAGCGCGGCTCGATAGACTGCTTCGATCGTCGAGTACGTGACGGCAAGGGTGATGACCGCAAGAAGCACAGCCAGAATCGCCGTGTGCCGGCGTTCGAGCACCGCCCTGACCTTCACGCGATCGAGCCCCTTCCGCCCCGCTCTCCCTTTCGTTCCGGTCTCGCCAGGCTACACGGGAACCGCCGGACCGTCAAACCCGCGCGAGTTCCGTGGAGACATCCTCGGCGCCCGCTCGCCCCCGGCCGTGGCCTTCCGCCTCTCGGAACCGTAGGATGGGAGCGTTCGCGGCCTGCCGCGACTGAGGAGGTCACCCTTGATCGGCTCGGCTCTCTTGCATCGTCCGCGAGCGTTGGCCTTCCTCGTCGCGTGCCTCGTCGTCGGAGGAAGTCACGCCGTAGGTTCCGCGGCAGGAGCGCCCGGCCTTGCGCCCGCGACCCCGTGGATCACATACGTCGACTCCTCCGTTGGGCGAATCGCCGTACACGTTTCGGAGCCGCAGGCTCCACGCTACGCCGACGGCGCCCCCGTCGTTGTGAACGTCTCCGGCTTCTTCACGCCGAGAAGGGGTTTCGCGTTCGAGCTCGATCCGAACGCTCTGGGTGCCGTGTACGTCACTTACCTGTGGCCGGGTACGGCCGATCCGCGAACCGGCGCCGCGAGCACGGGAACGTTCGACTTCGGCGGCCCCGAATGCCTCTCCGCCCTGCGGGACGTGATCCGATTCGCGACGGGTGAGACCGCCGACGTCCACGGCAAGAGGCTCCACGAGTCGACACACCGCCCCGTGTTGTACGACATCGTCGGACTCTACGCCTTCTCGCACTCGGGGATCGCGGCCACGAACGTCCTCGCCCTGTACGGGACGGAACTCACGCGTGTCCGCTTCTTCGGCGGCCGGGAAAGCCCCACCGTCGACCCGTTGTATCCACTCGAGCCCGGCCACTGGGACGATGCGGGCGCCCTCGTGGACAACCCGTTCTACGACCCGACGGGGTACACGCCGACCTCCATCGCCATCGATTACTCGACGGTCTACTGGTCGGAGGGGACGAACGCCCCGCGTTCCACGTGGAGGGCGGAACCGACTACGTCTGCTCGGCCAAGCATCCGCAGATGGAGGGAAAGGACGTCTGGTCCACGGCGCTCCTCCAAGCGCTTCTCGTAAACGGTGCCCTGACGAGAGAGACGTGGCCTGCGACGCTCGCCACTCCGGAAGAGGCGACGGCTTGGTGGGACTTCCGAACTACAGTCTGGAACTACCCCCTCCTGGCCGCCGCGCTGCCGGATCTGAAGGTCATGCTCGTCTTTGCCGCCGAGGACCACGTCCAGACGGCCGTGGACAAGCCTCACGTACACCAGGCGTACGACGGCTTCCACGAGCGGGCCGGCCTTTGGTGTCGGCTCAACCCGGACCAAACCTATGTCGAGACGTTCCTCGCCGATGCGGAGAGCCCTCCGCTGC
>JAPLGD010000088.1 GCA_026390345.1 Candidatus Bipolaricaulota bacterium
CCGTTCGGGAAGAAAGAGGGGTCCAAGTGGTTCGATCAGGACATGGCGGCCGCCACGGAGAACCTCCTGATCGCCATCGCCGGGCTCGGACTCGGAGCCACGTGGTGCGGGCTTGATGAGGCGCTTCAGGAGCGGATCCGCCCCCTTGTGGGGGTTCCCGACGACCTCTACCTCTTCGCCCTCATTCCGGTCGGAGTTCCCGCGGAGGAGAAACCTGCGCGCACGCAGTACGACGAGGCTCGTGTGCACTGGGAGCGGTACCGGGGCTAGTCGAGAGCGAGGAACTCAGGCGACGTCCGGGACTCGAAACCCTGCCCGTTTGGCGCCGCAGTGCGAGGAGAGAAGCTCCGCGTAGCGTTCGCACCACCGGCCGAGGGCCGATGCAGATTCGCTCGCCGGAGCGTAGAGCACGGCCACGACGTTCGTCGTGCCGGCGTGGATCTTCGTAGCCATTGAGTCTTTGACCGGGTTGCCGCACGGTCGCCACACATCCCCCACGCGCCGGCACACGACAAGAAGGTCCTCAAGGTCGATCGCCTGTCCGGACGGATTGAAGACGTACGACTCGCCTGGCTCTCCCCGCCGAAGCTGAAGATCTTGCCCCGAGAGGTTCGCGTCGAAGATTGACCCCGGCAGTCCGGATTCGAGGCTCACGGCGTTGTTCACGTCAACGGGGCCGTTGACCAGCGGGAATTCACCCTCCAGGGCCGCGCGCAGGAGGAACTCGCTCGCCGGCTTTCCCCGTCCGCTTGGCTTGTAGCGGCCGAAGCGTAGCATCGCGCGAACCTCGTCCCGGACAGCCCGCGGCACGAACCCTTCCCCCGCCTCGCAGACGCGGGCCAGGATGTCTGCGAGAAGCGACGGAGGAGAGGCGCTCGGTAGGACACGAACGCCCTCCGCCCAGACGAGCCCGGGCAGGACCGGCGGCGGGGACAGTCTGGGGTCAAGGCCGATGGAGTACGAAGAGCCGGCCTCATTCATGACGCTCACTCGGGAATCGCCGCATTTCCGCTCCACCTAAACGTCGTGGAGACGCCGTTCACCGCAATCGAGTACTCCCCGGGCGGCAATCCTTCCAGCATGAGAGGTGACGTGATCTCGAAGGGCGTCACGGCCTGCGCGCAGACTTCGCGCACCGGACGCTCGGTCGTCACCGTGAGAACGAGCTTGTTGTTGCTTACGAGGTCCTGTCTCACCGAGTCGACTCGCGTGCACGTATCCCGCAGCACCCCTCTCACGACGGCGGAGAGGCGCGCCGGGTACTCCTCGACCCGCCGAACCTCGACGCTGGAGACGTCGGCGAGGCCGAAGATGTACTCCGCAGGACCCTTGCTCGCTCGGCAGCCGGAGAGGAGGCAAGGGAGAAGGACGAGCAGACCGAGAAGAGCAGCACGGGGCAGCACGACGCAAGACCGTCTCGCCATGGCTCCTCCCGACCCTCCCGGCAAATGACCTATCGTACCCGACGCTCCCAATAGGGAGAAGGGGATTCGACGGGGCCGTTCACGCTCGCTCCGCCACAATCGACACCGAAGGGGACGATTCGAGGTGCGCCTTGACAGCGCATTGCCCCGCCGCTCGGACACTTGCCTCGACGTACTCGTCGGGGAAACCCTTGGGAAGACAGATGCGGATCTCAACCTTGCCGACCCGATGCGCTGTCTCGTCCCACGTCGCGGAGAGCGCCAAGGAAACGCCGGTCGCGGGGATTCCTCGTCTCTCCAAGAAGGTGAGGACGTAGTACCCGCTGCACGTCCCGAGCGAGGCGAGAAACAGGTCGAACGGGCTGGGAGCCGAGTTCGCTCCGCCGGACGCCTGCGGCTGATCCGTTCGAATCACGAAACCCTTGTAGGCCGCGTCCACACGCTTCCCGCCCGGGAAGTCGATCCGCATCTCCATGGAGTCTCCTTCCGTCCTCCGCCGACCGGACAAGGATACCCCCCGAAGCGAGGGATCGCCCGTCGCTCCGGGCTAGAATGATGCGGGAGGTATCTCCATGTCCAAGCGATCGTTTCTGATCGACACCGACACGGCGTCCGACGACGCCGTTGCCCTCGTGATGGCGCTGCGACACCCCGACGTTGAGGTCGAGGCGATCACCGTGGTCGCGGGCAACGTGCCCCTCGACCAGGGAGTGCAGAACGCCCTCTACACGGTCGAGCAGTGCGGGCGGCGCGTCCCCGTTTACCGCGGCGTCGCGCATCCGCTCCTCCGGCCCCTCCAGACGGCCCAGTTCTGCCACGGCGAGGATGGCATGGGCGACATCGGACTTCCTCTGTCCGGCCGTCGCCCCGCAGAGGGGCACGCGGTCGACGTTCTCGTGGAGACGTCGCGGCGTCTCGCGGGGAAGCTGACGCTCGTCACCCTCGGCCCGCTGACAAACCTCGCCGCCGCCCTCGTTCGGGAGCCCCGCATCGCCGAGTGGGTCGAGCGATGCGTCGTCATGGGCGGGATCGGCTTCGGCCACGGGAACATCGTTCCCGCCGCGGAGTACAACCTATGGGTCGACCCGGAGGCGGCGAAGATCGTGTTCGAGTCCGGGCTGCCTCTCTGCATGGTCGGCTGGGACGTCTCGCATCGCCGGGCCACGTTCACGACCGCCGAGGCGGAGCAGCTGCGCCGAACCTCGGAGTTGGGTCAGTTCTGCGTCGACATTCAGAAAGGACTGCGCGAGTTCGGCATTCACTACCTCAAGCAGGAGGGGTTCGATCTGCCTGACCCGATCGCTATGGCCGTGGCTCTCGACTCGTCGGTCGCGACCGACGTCAAGACGCTGCGCGTGGACATCGAAACGGGGAGCGAGCTGACCCGAGGCCAGTCGGTCGTCGACCACCTGCGAGTCACGGGAAGGAATCCGAACGTCGACGTCGTCCTCGACGCGTCACGCGACGGGTTCCTGCGCCTGCTTCGTGCCGCGGTTCTCGACGGGTAGGTCGCGGCGCCCGTCGCGGACCACCTACAATCTCCGCCATGCCGCTTGCCCGAGACTACGTCGCACGAGTACGTGGCTTCAACACCAACGCCCGCTGGTACCTCGTGTACACCTTCATGAGCGGCGTCGGTTTCGGAATCTACGGGCTCTTCTACAACCTCTACATCCTCTCTCTCGGTCACAGCCCCGCGTTTCTCGGGCTTCTCCTCGCTCTTCCACTCGTCGTGGTGACCGTGCTCGCCGTCCCCGCCGGCATGCTCGGTCGCAGGATCGGCTACCGCAACACGCTCCTCCTCGGAACCGTCGTCCTCACGTTGTCCTTGATCGGCGCGTGCGCCGCCCCCTCGGCCGCCGGCCTCATCACCTTCGCGCTCGGCCTCGGCGTCATGCAGGCGCTGCTCGACGTCAGCAATGCTCCGTTCGTCGCGGAGAACAGCCGCCCGTCCGAGCGGACTCACCTGTTCAGCGTGCAGTTCGCCGTGCGCCTCTTCGCCAGCTTCTTCGGCTCTCTCGGCGCCGGCCTCCTGCCCGCTCAACTGGCCCGTCTCCTCCGCGTGGGTGCGGAGTCCCCTACGGCCTATCAAGCCACGCTCCTGCTTTCCGCGGCCCTCTTCCTCCTCGCCCTGCTTCCCCTCCTTCGCGTCCGCCGCCCCCTCGCGCCAAGGAATGAAGAGGAAGTCCCTTCCCGCCCGATTGGGCGCCTCTCCCGCGCCGAGATCGCAGTCCTCACCAAGCTGTTCGTGCCGCAGGCCGTCATTGGCATCGGAGCCGGGGCCCTCGTCCCCTTTCTGAACGTGTTCTTCAAAGTGCGCTTCGGGGTCTCCGATAGCCTGCTCGGCGTCCTCTTTGCGCTCCAAGCCATCGCGATGGGCTTGGCGACACTTGCTGGCCCGGCCGTCGCCGCGCGCCTTGGACGGGTGCGCGCCGTCGTCCTGACGCAGGTGCTCTCGATCCCGTTCCTTGCGATCCTCGGGTTTGTTCCGTTCCTCCCTCTCGCCTCGGTTGGATTCCTCGCTCGGGCCGCTTTGATGAACATGGGCAGTCCTCTCTACTCGGCGTTCGCCATGGATCAGGTGGACGAGAAGAGACGAGGAACGGCCAATGCCCTCTTGGTCATGAGTGCGCAGGGAAGCCGGGCCCTGAGCTCGTGGGCCGGCGGACTCCTCCAGCAGGGCCCGGGGTTCTCGCCGATCTACGCGCTCACGATCACCTGCTACCTCGCCGCGTCGGCGCTGACCCACCGATTCTTCTCGCGGACTACGCCCGCAACGTAGCCTTCCCTCGGGCACCGGCCCGCCCGGGCATCCCCCGCCGCCGCAGGTGACGAGCTATCGCGGTGCCGAACTTGACCTGCGGGGATGGACCCAACGACGGAGGATGAGGACGACGAGGCACGCAAAGCCGGCCCCGGCCGCGTCGAACGCGAGGCCGCGAAGGTTGAAGTGTCGCGTCGGCGCCGCAAGTTGCGCGATCTCAAGCGCCCAGCCGTAGGCCGTGGCCGTAATCCCCGACGCAAGGACGCGCCGGGGCGATCGGCCGAGCACGAGGACGAAGAGCGCGGCAAGGATCGCGTACGCCGGCAGGTGCAAGTAGCCGTTCCCGGAGGCGCGAACGACCCGGTCGAGGACCGTGTCACCCACGGGGCGGAGCGACATCCAGCCGATCGCGACGAGGCCGAGTCCCAACGCGACGCGCGAGGCTGCCATCCGGAGCATCGCGGAGCACGCGCGAGGGCCGCCGTCCAATCGAGGCATCCGCGGCCTCAGCTCGTCCACGCCAGGAGCCCGATAAGAGTGGCGGAGCCAACCAGGAACAAGACCTTCCCGAGGCTTCCTCCACGACTCGTCGGAACCTCGTGGAACGAGCGGACGTCACGCACGGTCGCTGGAAGCGAGACGATGTCCTTCCAGGAGAACGCTTCCCGGGTCCCAACGGCCACCCACAGCTTGCCGAGCGGTGAGTCGTCCGACACGGCGACAAGGTAGTAGGTGCCGGAGGCGCGAAGTTGGAACGTCCGCTCCACGAGGATCCACGAGTCGGTTCCCGTAAAGGGTTCGTGGAACGGAATCGCCGCTGCCGTCACGGCACTCACAACCGCGAGCCCTCCGTACCCGGCCGGCGGGGACAAGGGGAGGTCGAGGTTCGGCATTCCGGGGCCCAGGAGGAAGAGGCTCGGCCGGTATGCGGCGCCCCGACCGGCAGGGACTCCCAGGGAAACCGAGAGGGCGAATCCCGCCGCCGCGTCGAACGTCAACCAGAGCTGCGGGTGGTCCGGCGTGAGCTCCGTGTAGACAACCTGGGAGACGTCAACGGTCTCGAGTCGGAGGGACGCTGTCTGGCTGGGGAACACGGCGCCTATCTCGATCGGTTTGTGGGCCCAGCACGGTGTCGTCGCTGCCCCCAGAATCAGGAGGACGCCAAGCAGCGTTCTCAAGGCTCTTCCCAGACTCATGCTCCTCCCTTCCCACAAGAAAGCCCTTCCTAGAGAACAGTGTGGTGAAGGACCGCCGGCGCGTCAACCAGGGCGACGGCCGTCCCTTGGATTGCGGCGAGAGTTCGCGTGCGCCGTCCTACCGTCCGCTGGGCACCGCCACATCGTTCGTTTGGCGCTCGCCATACCGTCCCCCGCTGGGCGCCGCCACATCGTCCGTTTGGCGCTCGCCATACCGTCCGCTGGGCGCCGCCACGCCGTCCATTTGGCGCCCCGCCAGTTCGATTTGGCGTCTGGATCGGGTAAAGTGCCTCACGTACGTTCTCGCGCGAGGCGGAAGGAGTCACAGCGTGAACGTCGGGTGAAGAGAAGGGGGAAGAATGCGCAGGGTTCTCTGGGTCACGTTCATCGTTCTCCTCGCCACAAGCTACGCAGTGGGCGCCGTCGGTTTGGGCTCCGTGTCGCTCGGCATCCATCTCACCCCGGCGATCGACCGCGTTGAGGGCCAGCGCAATTGGGACCTCTCGCTGTCCGTGTCCGGAATGACGCACCTTGGCACGTCGGATTCGCTCGAATGCACCGTCGTCGTCGACAGCGCCCCGACCACGCTCGGGACCATCGCCGAGTACCGCCACGACGTTACGGCCCGCTTCTCCGCTGGCGTTGGGGTCGCGATCCTGTGGCCGTTCGGCCAGGACCAGAAGCTCCTTGCTCCGGTCGTTGAGTCGTTTGCAGGCGCCGCGGTCCACGGAGCGATCGTCTGGCCGCTCAGCGGCGGGCTCGGCATGTCATTCCCGGCCGTGACCATCGCAAACCTGGGTGACGGGTGGAGGGTCATGCCGTTCTCAGGCCTTCCGGCGCTTTCTGCGAGCCTGACGGTCGCGCCCATCTCGAGCGCGGAGTTCGAGGCTCACTTGACCTTGCAGCCCGTCCTCGTGGACACGGCGGCCTTCACCGACCCCATCGGCCGTCTATCCGACAATCTCCTCGTTCTGCCGACCGTTTCAGGCTACCTGCGCTACTTCCCGTAGCGCCGACAATCACGCCACTCCGTGCACGCGGTCGAGGAGTCGTCCGAGGATGCGTTCGCCGTCCAAGCGAAGGCCGTTGTGCTCGTACTCGCTCGTCACCCACGTCCTCATCCCGCGCACGACCGCCGCGGTTTCCTCCGAGAAGGCACGCTCCGCATACATGTCATGCACGTAGACGGCGGCGGCGCACGGAACATCGTTGCGTCCCGGGGAAGCGCGATCGTAGAGATTGGGCCAGTCGGATCGCTCCGCGAGGAGGCCGGCCGCCGCGCGCAACAGGCGCAGTTCCTTCTACTCTTCAGACATCCACGGGTGACCATCTCGCCGGTGAAGAGAACTCGACCGAGATGCGGTGTACGGCGAGCTTCACGGCGTGACTCCTTTCCTACGCACCAAGAGTACCCCGGACCCAAGACCGTCCAGGCCTCGCCGTCGCGGCTTCTTCGCCTGCTCCTCGAAGGGCTGCTACCCCGGCAGTTGGCGGTCCGCCGGGCCGTAGGTCCGCACGAGGTAGCCGGGATCGGGACGCGTGGCACTGTAGAAGATGTGCAGCTCGTACGGTGAGTTGTCGAGCCGCTTTCCGGGCACCACCTCCACCGTGTACGTCCCCGCTGGCACCTCGACCCAGTCGCTGTAGATCGGCCTCGACACGCCGAGCTTGGAGGCCACTCGCTGACGTCCCGCGTCGTAGACGTAGGCCGTGATCCACTCGCCCGCCTGATCCACCAATCCGACCGCGATGAACCCCGCCGACCCGAGGGTGAACGTGTAGGTCTTCTTGTCGCACAACCCCATGTTGAAGTCGTAGTCGCTGGGGCAGTCGCGGTCGATGGCCCCCCACGCAGAGAGAATGATTCCGCCGCCCCAAATCGACCATCCCCACGGCGGCGTGGCCCCCGGAGCGGCCCCGCTCGCGGGCGGAGGAGGAAGCGTCGACGTGGATCCGGAAGGTCCTCCGGGTGACGCCTGAACCGTGACGGAGACCCGGTATGACGAAACTGTCGCGTCGTCTCCGTATTCGCGCACGGTCGCGTAGTACCGCCCTGCCTCGAGCGTGCCCGTGATCCGGCTTGCCCGCCCACCGGCTCCGTCGTCGTCCTCGGCAAGGAAGCGGCCTCCGGAGTCGTAGAGCCGGAGCACAGTGTCCGCGTCCGTCATCGTCACGATCGTGACGGCGCCCGCGAGCCCCAGGGAGAACGAGTACACGTCCACATCGCCGACCGGAGCCACCGATCCGCTCCGGCACGCGACGCTACCCGCGCCCGTGAGGTCGTCGGCGAGCGCCATCGTGTTGTTCGATTCCTTCTCGGACGGACAGGCGGCGTCCGAAGTGCGCGACGACGCCGCGGTCCCTTCGATCCAGACCTCGTACGACCGAACGACGTTCGCCCCGTACGCGTACACGACGAGGACGTACGTTCCAACCTCAATGGATCCCTCGAGGCGACTCGCACGACCGTCTCCCCCGTCGTCGTCCTCGGCAAGAAGCTTCCCAGCGCTGTCGTAGAGGGAAAGCAACGTGTCTCCGTCGGTCCGGGTCTCGATCACGACGTTGGCTTGCTCCCGCACCTCGAACCAATACATGTCCACGTCCCCCGCAGGAAGCACGGCACCGCTTCGACACGACGACCCCGGCACCGCTCCGAGTCCGTCCGCCGCGGTCGTTGTGTCGTTCGACTCCACCTCGACCTTGCACTCCGCGCTTCCCAGGAGAACGACCACGCCGATCAGGCAAGCCACGACAAGCAGGAAGATGATGAGTCGCATCCCCGCCATGCTCCACCTCCTCGATCCAAGCCGCGCGCACTACTTCGCCGCGTCAATCCTAGCGGGAGTTCGGGCCCCGAGACAATCAGGGCGCGCGGGACGTTCGAGCTCGTCGGGTCGCGGCCGCCGCGCGCCGCACCCCGTCCACATGGTCCCACGCGTGTTCCGCCTCGCGACGGCACACCTTCGCGTACGTCCACGCTTCCGACGAATCGTTCGTCGGGAACCGGGTCGGCACGTGGACCCGCGTCCGCTCTCTTCCCGACACGCTCAGGAGGTGCGGGCGGACGTCGGCGAGGAGCCGAACGCAGCGAGCGAGTGGCGACTCCCCCGGGAACTCCGGCGGCTCCGGAAGCTCGTCATCGATTCGCGACGCGTACCACCAGACGCAATTGCCGACGTGCGTCAACGCCTCGTCGATCGAACGCCCGCCCGTCCTGCACCCGTGCACGCGCTCCCTCGCGGAGAGCCCCATCGTCGCCGCCGCCATGTCCGAGATCGCGGCCGCAACCACGTCCAGGCGTGCGTTTGCATCGGAGTCGGAGAGCGGTCGCCGATCGACCGAGAAGAGGGCGGCCGCGTTCCCCGAGATCCAGACCGGCGCTCCCGGCACAGCCTCGACCTCGAGCCATTGGATGTTGCGAAGAACCGCGGCGCAGCTCGCCGTCGCCAGGTCGTGCGCCGCGAGCCATCGCGCATACGTCGTGAGGCCCGCGCGCATCCGGCAGTCGCGCGAACTCCCGCGAGCGACCTTCACAGAGAACCCGGGAAGACGCGGTGCGTGGATGAGCGCGTCGCCGTTCGGAGCCGCTTCGATGTAGAGCTCGAGAGGACTCTTCACTTCTTGCTCCCGCACGACGACCTCCCTTCGCGCCCGCCCCCGCTTCTCAATACATGGTCTGCATGTCGAGGAGCCCGCGGGCCCGCGCGCGCCGCTCGGCGAGCCGGAACGTGCCGACGGCGAGTCCCGCGAGGACGGCCGTCGAACCAAGAATGACGCCGAGGAGCGCCCCGTCGGAGAGGCCGTCGAACGCGGGAGTCCCAGCGCCGAGGAGCGCGCGCCGCAGGGCCTCAACCCAGTACGTAATCGGGATGCCGCGCCCGACGCCCCCAAGCCACGACGGCAGGGTGTCCAGCGGGAACACGACGCCGCAAAGGAGGTAGAGACTTCCGGCGACGGCCTCCCCCACCCCATAGTTGTGGCGCGCCGTCACCAGCGTCACGCCGCCGAGCAGGATCCCGAACAGCGACAGCATCACGCATCCCGAGACGAGCGCGCCGACAACGAGCGGCCCGTTGATTCCCGCGAGAGTGATGGGGACGCGAAGCGCCACCGTGCCAAGCAGAAGCGTCACGACAACGACGACGGTGGCTACAGCCGCCTTTGCGACGCCGCGGCCGATGAGATAGGCGAACACGCTGACGGGCGCGGTGTACACGTACTTCAGCATCCCGTAATGCTCGCGGTCGTCGATGATCGTCCAACTGATCCCCGCGAGCACGGCGGGGACGTAGATGAACATCGCGTTGCCGACGAACACCGCCGGGAACAGCGGGCTGTCCACGCCTCCCTTCGCGATCACCGCGTACATGAAGACGAGAATCAGCGCCCCCGCCAGGGGCTTCACGAGCGAGTAGATGGCGAACACGAACGGATCGGCCCAGTTCGACTCGATCTGCCAACCCAACCAGGCGGCGACGCGGAAGCTACGCCAGGTTTCGTGCATACGTCGATCGGATTGCACTATTGCCCCCTCACGGTCAGCCGACCCTCGCGCCGCGCGAGCTTCTCGAAGAAGGCGAGGGCACGATGCGCGAGGAAGAGGAAGACGGCCGCGGATCCCGCAAGGATGGCGAGCTCCACCTCGGCCGACAGGAACCGCAGGTTCTCCATCATCGACGGGAAGAGGAGCTGACGCATGGCGTCGAGGCCGAGCGTGATCGGCAGGGCCGACGCCGCCGCGGCAACCACCTGCCCCAGCGCCCGCACCGGGAAGTAGAACCCCGAGACGAGCGACACCGGCTCCTGCAACAGCTCCGAGAAGTGCGAGGCCTCGCGGCCAAGGAAGAGGAACAGCGAACTGAGCATCATGCCGAGCCCGTACAACGCGACGAGCGTCGTCAGGAAGACGCCGAGGAGCACGGGCACGTTGGTCGCCGTCATCGGCACGCGGAAGAGGAGCGAGCCGATCGTGATGATCGCCGCCGCGCGGAGCGTCGTCTGGAACATGCCGCCGAGCGCCATGCCGAGGAGGATGGCCATCCGCGACGTCGGTGCCACGATGTAGAGCTCGAGATTCCCGGTCTCCTTCTCCCAGTAGAGCTGGCTCGCCATGCTCCACAACACATTCAGCCAGTACGCCGACATCGCGCCGCCGAGAACCACGAACCCGAGAAACTCCGGCGGCGCCTGAATCGCGCGGTAGATGAACACGTAGGCCGTGACCTGGAGCAGCGGGAGGAAGATCTCGAAGAAGACCCAGCTCTTCTCGCGCTGTGCCCCGATCACGCGTGGATAGGCGCGGCCGCACACCGTGCGCCAGAACGTTGTCCACCCCGATCGGCCGTTCACGATGCACCTCCGGCGTTGGGCTCCTCAAACCCGTGCCCAACGACGTCAAGGAACACGTCCTCGAGGGTCGGCGCTCGTTTCTCGAGGGACAAGAGGGTCCCACCTCCCGCCTCCACGGCGGCCAGCAAGCCGGTCAGGACGGAGTCGCTCGCCAGGATCACATCCGCCTCGACGTAGTCGTCGTACGGCGTCTGCGAGAACCGGCTCACGCTCGGCACCGCCGCCACAATCGGGCGGACGTCCTCGAGCCCCCCGATTCGCAGGCAAACGACAGCCTCGTGTTTCAGATCCCGCTTCAGGTTCGACGGCGCGTCGCAGGCCAAGATCCGCCCGCGATCGATGATCGCCACTCGCGCACACAGCTCGTCCGCCTCGTACATCGCGTGGGTCGTCAAGAGGATCGTCCGGTCCGGGTGCTCGCGAAGCCAGTTCAAGACGAAATCGCGTAGCGTGCGCGCGGTCTGTACGTCGAGGCCGAGCGTCGGCTCGTCGAGGAACAGGATCTCCGGCTCGGTCAGGAACCCGCGAACGAAGTTCATCTTCTGCCTCATCCCGGTCGACAGGTGGTAGATCTTCGTCCTCGCCCGATCGCTGAGTCCGACGACCGCCAGAAGGTCGCGGATTCGGGCGCGAGCCGCCCGCGTCTCCATCCGTAGAACTGAGAGAACATCCACAGGTTCTCCTCTACCGTCAGGAGGCCGTACCCCGAGGTCTCGCCCCCCGAGACCATGCCGATGTGGTGCCGGACCCCGTTCGGGTCGGCCGCAACGTCGATCCCGGCAACCCAGGCCCGCCCCGAGGTGGGGGTGAGCAGCGTGGCCAGGATCTTGATCGTCGTCGTCTTCCCAGCCCCGTTCGGTCCGAGCACGCCGAACAGCTCGCCCCGCGGGACCTCGAAGCTGATCCCGTCGAGGGCGACGACTTCTCGTTTCTGCTTCTTCGCCTCTCGCTTCCGCGTTCGGAACACCGACGCAGGTCTTCGGTGCGAATCGCAAACTCACTGGACATCTCAAGAACTCCTTGCGTCCCTTCAGAAAGACACCCACCGTCCCACGGGCTGAATTGTCGCTGTTGTCGGGTCTTCGCTCGCCTCCGAGCGACGTCGACCGCGGCTCTGCCTCACCCATGAGTAGGGGAAGCTGGGCGGTTGGGTTCGATGGACTCCTCGGTGCGTCTGTCCTACGGTGCGGGATCGAGCGTGACCCGCCCGGTCCCTCGCCGGCTGTGCCGCACCGTGAAGTCGTCCGAGAGGGCGTTGTACGCGACGAGGATCGGGTACGAACCTCCAGGCACGAGCTGCTTGTCGGTCGAATCGCCCGAGTTGAGCGGGATCACGAACTCGACGACGGTCTGATCGGCCCACTGGTGGCCGGCGGCGGAGAGCACGTTGTCGACGCCCCCGAGCGTCGTGTCCGCATCGTGAGCGGTCGCCGCGTTCCCGTAGTCGTCGCGAATCGTCAGGATCCCCTCGTCAACCGACCCGAGGATGAAGTTCGCACCGAGCATTCGGTCCACGGGATCGAACCCGACGGCCACGTACCCCGTTCCGGGGCTGACGAGACCGACACACAGAACACGGCCGTCGTTCACCCAATACACCTTGACCCCGGCAATCTCCGTCGAATGGGCGTACTCTCCCTCCGAGATCGCACCGTCTACGGACGACAGAGTCACGCGTACCGGCGCGATCGGCTTCAGCTCTGGACTCGCTGGGGCCGCCGCCACTGCGGTGTTCGTAGTCGTCGAAGCGGCAGCGGGCGCCGTCTCCGCTGTGGCCGGGGCCGATGTCGCCTGAGAACCCATCGGGACCGATGTCGCCTGAGAGGCCATCGAAGCCGACGCCGTTTCGGGCGCCGCCGGCACCACGGCCGGCCACTGCGTCAACACGAGCCAAGTCGCGAATCCCGCTGCAAGAGCCACGCCAAGAGCGATCAAGATCCACTTGCTCACGAGAACCCCCTCTTGCCCCCGCGGGGGCATGCGACGTATCACTGCACTCTAGCGCGGAAGATGGGGCAATCCAAGCGCAGTAGCGCGCGCTCGGCTCACCTTGTCACGAAACCTCCCGCCCTGATGAAGGTAATGCGCATCACACAGCAGTCGAATTGCCGCCGCCCGCGCCGTCCATCCTTCGGCTTCGCTTCGTTTTGCCTTTGGACCGTTGGCCGGAGGGAATGCCGCCCAAGAAGTGAGTCTCACCCACGTAGCAACAGGGAGAGCCAAACAGGATTCCTCTCGAACCTATTGGTAACCAGAAAGCGAGGTTCCGTTCCGCCAAACGCCGTTTCGCGAGAACCCACTCCGCGCTACGGAGCCGCCACAAAGCCGAGCTCGCCCGGGCACAGGTCGAGAAGCTGGGGCGTCTGCATCTCCCAAGCCGCGTCCCAGACAATCTGGAACACGCGCGGCGCGACGTAGGCGTAGCACTCCTCGGCCGAGGTGATTCCATCGCCGTTCCCTTGCTCGTCGGCGAGGCCGTCGAGCGCCTCGAGCAGGGCGTACGTAAACGCGCCGTGCTCGAGCGAGTTCAGCTCCCACGAGTACTCGGTGTACTGGCACGCCGCGACCGCAACGAGCGACTTCGCAAGGCCGTCGAGGTCGCGGGTCCGATCCTCCGCCAGCCGCTCGAGATCGCTCAGGAAGTCCCACGATTCGGCTTCGTCCAGAGCGCCGAGCGAGTTGAGCTCGCCGCCGGAGTAGCAGGCGTCGATGAAGACCACGATCCGGGTCATCGGAACCTGGGTGAGGAGCGCCTCGAGCGTGTCGTCGCGGAAGTAGGTCTGGTCGTAGAGGCACAGGCACTCATCCATGCCGTCGGCCTCCTCGAAGGCGTCATCGTCGGTCGTCTTCGTCCCGTGGCCGGAGTAGAAGAAGAGCAGCGTGTCGTAGGCGCTTGCTCCGTCCAGCGCGTTCACCGCAGCGACGACGTTCGCCACCGTCGCCTGGCTGTTCAGGAGCAGCGTCAGGTTCGCGGAGCTCCACCCACCGACGTTCCGCAGCCACGAGTACATGGACTGAGCGTCGTCGTCCGTGAACGAGAGATCGGGAAGCTCGGAGGAATCGGAGTAATCGGCGATTCCCACGATGATGGCGTAGCTCGTGCCCTGGTGGGCAATGATCTGTCCGGACGCCGTGCTCGTCTCGCCGCTGTCGTCCCTCACGGTGAGCGTCAGGGAGTACGTTCCCGCGGCCGTGTAGGTGTGGCTTGTCGTTCGGCCCGATCCCGTCTCGCCGTCATCGAAGTTCCACGAGTAGGACGACACATACCCGTCGGGGTCGTAGGAGTCCGTCGCGTCGAAGGCCACGTAGAGAGGGGTCCCGCCTTCCGCCGGCGTGGCGGTGTACATCGCCACGGGCAGTTCGTTGGGGAAGAGGAAGCACCCCCCGAGAAGAAGGGATGCCGTAAGCACGAACCCGAGCAGGAAGCTTCGCGCGCCGAGTCTCATCGTTCCACTCCTTTCGCTCTCACTAGCCTTGACGCTTCGTGGGCCGATCGTACTCGCGGTGGACCGGCACGCCAACTTGGCTGCTTTCTCGTGCTCCCTACGAGGGACCGTGCAGCCCGCTGCATCGCAATCCCGTTCCCCAGCGGAGATTCCCTCGGCTCCGCCCTGCCCCGTCACGGACCTTTCACTCCAGGCTGCGGCGGGGTACACTGAAGGCCGTCACCGCGAGTACCGCGCGCTTACGGAGGCTTGGCGCGGGCCGCGTTGCTGGATAGGGACCAGCTGATCGGGTGCTCCTTATCTACCCGTGATCCTGGTGGGCGTTTCGTGAAGGTGTACTTGGAAGCAGGGAGCGCAAGGAGCTCCGGCAAGAAAAGGGAGTCGATATGCTGCGGCGCGTAGGCGTGCTACTGTGCGTAGTTGGTCTGCTGGCATTCGCTGTTGGTTGTGGGGGACCGTCCGAGAAGAGCTTCACGGACTTGTCCGATCAGGTTACGGCGATGAAGAAGCAGGTCACCGACCTGCAGACGTCGATCACCGGTCTCCAGACGAAGGTTGACGCAGCGACGCAGGCGTCGACGTCCGCGAAGACGGAGATCACAAACCAGGGAACGCAGGTGAAGCAGCTGACGACGAAGCTGTCCTCGCTTGAGACGGCGCTCCAGAATCACATCGATCCGCCGCTCGTTCTCGAGGTCACGACCCTGACGTCGCCGGTCAAGCAGGGTGCCAAGGTTGAGCTCGCCGCGAAGACGCGCCCCGGCGCCACCTGCGCGATCGCGATCACCTACCCCGCCGGGACCAAGGTCACGGCTCCGAAGTTGAAGAACGCCGTCGCCGACAAAACCGGCAAGGTCGACTGGTCCTGGAAGGTCGACAAGAAGCTTCCCGCCGGCACCTACACGGTGAAGATCACGTCGACCGTCGGCGGCAAGACGACGACCCAGAGCGCCACGTTCACCGTGACGGCTCCGGAGAAGAAGGTCGAGCCCGCGAAGACCACAAAGGACACGAAGTCCACTGGTGGCAAGTAGCGGACTGAGCTCTTCTGCTCTCTAGTGCATTCGGGGACGCTGCCTCCAGCGTCCCCGAATCTCTTTTCCCCATCTCGGTCTAGCTTCGCAGAGGACCCGCGTCGCCCATCCTGCGGTCGTCGCGTCTCGCGTCTACCCTGGATCGAGCCGCATCTTCCCGGCGCCGCGACGGCTGTGGTAGGTGTCGAAATCGTCGTTCGTCTCGTGGAAGGCAATCACGATGTCGTAGGTGGTTCCCGGCGTGAGTGGCTTGTCGAACCGATCCCCGGAGTTGAGCGCAATGACGAACTCGACGTACGTCTTGCCCTCATCCTCGCGGCCCGCGGCGGCGAGGATGTCGTCCGTCCCTCCGAGGCTCGTGTCGGACGCGTGGGTGAGGGGGCCGTTCCCGTAGTCGTCGCGCGTCCACAGCTGGCCGCTGCGCACGGCGGCAAGGACGAAGTTCGCGCCCTGCATCCGATCGTCAGGATCGAAGCCGATCGCCAAGTACCCGGTCCCCGGGCCAATCAAGCCGACGCGCAGGAACGAAGCGTCGTTCGACCAGTGGATCTGGAAACCACCGGCCTCCGTAGAGTGGGCGTACTCGCCCTCGTAGATCACCCCATCGATCGCCGCCGCTACCGGAACCGCCGGAGAGGCCGGCCGCGGCGTCTCTACGGGCTGAACGAATGAGGTCGTCGTCGCGGGAGCCTGTGTCGCCGCGGCTGGAGCCTGCACCACCGCCGCCGGAGGTGCTTGGGTTGTCGCGGGCGCGGCCGCGACAGGCGATGACGTGGGCTTCACGGTCGCGGCCGGCGCCGGCGCGGTCGCCACGGTCGTCTGCGCTGCCGGAGGCGCACTCGGTCCCGCCGCCACACCCTCGCTCCTTGGCGTTGTCAGCACCAGCACCAATCCCAAGATCCCTACGGCGAGAAGAATGCCGATGATGATCAGCGTTTCCTTACTGATGACCAGCATGCCGCCCCCTCCCTTGTCGAGCCATCCACGGATCTACTCTAGATCATCGAATCGCGTGCGACAACCGCCAACCACGAATGGCGTCCGGGTCCGTGGCTGCCGGGCCCCCGCGTTGCCCGGCAGCTCGGGAGTTGCCGTGGGTCAGCGTCTGACCGATCTAGGTGGCAACTCCTGGCTCGTCGCCGGAATCCGAGATCCGCGATCCCTGGCCCGGGGTGCGTGTCACGGATTCCAGTCCGTCGAGTGGGAAGAACGAAGACCGAAACCTGACGTGGCGAGCAGCCGCGGCCCCCTCCACGACGGTGACAAGGGCCGGTGGTGACCACGGACCCAGGACCACGAACCGTCTCAGACGCACGGCGTCGACACCGCACGCGCGTGAGCTACTCTTACCGTCATGCCGAACTCGTCGAACGCGCG
>JAPLGD010000011.1 GCA_026390345.1 Candidatus Bipolaricaulota bacterium
TGGTGGACGAAGCGTTCCGCAGACAGGGTCTCGGCCGGGGCCTGATGCGGGGACTCATGGCGTGGGGCCGCGAGTTGGGAGCAGAGCGGGTCTACCTCCAGGTCGTGCTCCAAAACGCGCCCGCCGTCGCGCTCTACGAGGAGCTCGGCTTCCAGGAGGCGTACCAGTACTGGTCTCGCGTGAAGCCGTAGGCAGGAATGACGGGCTCGGACCGCTTCTCGGGTATCGAGAGACGGAGGGGGCTGTATGCTTCCGGCGATGACGCCCGATGGCTCCAAGCGCGGTGGGTTGTTCGACACGTGGGCGGATCGCTACGACGAGGCGGTCAATTCGGGTGTCGGGTTTCCGTTCGCTGGGTACGAAGCGACGCTCGATCGTGTGGCGGCCCTCGCCACAGCAGGGCCGGGCTCACGCGTTCTGGATGTCGGGATCGGCACGGGAAACCTCGCCCGGCGCTTCGTCGACCTCGGTTGAGAGGTGTGGGGTGTCGACATCTCATCCAAGATGCTCGCTCTGGCGCGCACCAAGCTTCCGTCGGCTCGCCTGGTGAGGGGAGACATCGTCGCCGGGTGGCCCTCCGAGCTTCCCGACCGGTTCGACTGCATCGTCTCGGCCTATGTCTTCCATCACTTCGACCTCTCCACGAAGGTCGATCTTGTCGCGCGGCTTCTTCGAGACCACGGCGCGTCGGGCTGCAGGATCGTGGTGGGCGACGTCTGCGTCCCGACGAAGGTCGCGCTGGACGACGTGAGGCGCACGTGGGGAAAGCAGATGGACCAGGAGGAGCACTACTGGATTGCTGACGAGGCGATTGCAGCGTGCGAGCGCAACGGTATTCAAGCGCGGTACGAACAGACTTCTCCGTTCGCGGGCGTCTTCGTCTTCGAGACTGGGCGCCTCACAGTCTAGTCGCTGCCGCGCAGGGCGAGGACTCGCGCTCCTCGATTCAGACGGTTCGCGCGGATGGCCGGGATGGAGAGCTCCCGGTAGAATCGACCGGTCCTGAGCGGGGCGTGCGCCAAACGGACGGACTGGCGGCGCTTGCGACACATGCGGGAGGCGGTCGACGTGAAACGAGTCCTGTTCATCGGATGCTTGTTCTCCATCATTCTCGGCGTTGTGTGCGGCACGATTGTTGCAGCGGACGAGGCGACGGCGGCGCCCGTCGTGCTGCAATTCATCGGCCACTCGTGCTTCTTGCTCACATCTCCGGGCGGGGCGAGCGTTCTGATGGATCCGTACTTCGACTATCCGGGTGGCCTCCGGCCGATGCCCACGGACCTTGCCCCGACCGCCGTCACCGTGAGCCACGATCATGCCGACCACGACTACGTCGCCTGCGTTCCCGCCACGACGACGGTGTTGCGTGCGGCGAGGACGTACGCGATCGGCGACATCGTGGTGAGCGGGTATGCGTGGCGCGAGGGATCGCCGTTCGGCCCGTACGGGATCCCGAACGTGATCTTCGTCTTTGAGGTTGCGGGGACGAAGATCGTTCACCTCGGCGACGCGGGCCCGGTGACCGATCCCCAGATCGCTGCGGCGATCTCCGATGCGGACGTCGTCATTGTGAACATCGACGGGTACGTGATCCCCTCGGCTAAGATCCTGCCGTTCATGAATGAGATCCGAGCCCGGACGGTGATCATCGCCCACTACACGGTCAGGGCTTCCGCTCCCTTCGGGGGCGCGCCGACCGTGGAGCAGTTCTTCGCGCGCCTGCCCGAGGGGGTTGTGAGGGTCACGTTGGCGGAGAGCACACTCGTGGTCACTCCCGGCATGCCGGGGCAGGTCCTGGCTCTGACGCCCATCACGCTCGTCAAGTAGCGACAGCTATCGTGCGTGGACGAAGAACTCGACATTGCCCTTCTCTCCCTCGATCGGAGAGAGCATGTCATCGACCACGCGCCATCGGGTCTCGTTGTCGATGAACCGAGTAACGCCCTGGAGCGCCCGCGCCTGAAGCGCGGCATCCTTCACGACGCCGTCATCCGGAAGAGCGTCCTTCCCGACCTCGAACTGCGGCTTGACGAGAGTCACCAGGTCGCCGCCGGGCGTGAGGATGTCGATGAGCGGAGGCAGGACGAGCTTGAGTGGGATGAACGAGACATCGACGACGATGAGGTCGATGGGCTCGCCGATGTCTTTTCGCTCGAGGTAGCGGGCGTTCAATCCCTCGCGGACGACGACGCGTGGATCGCACCGCAGCTTGGGATGCAGCTGGTCGTGGCCGACGTCGATCGCGTAGACCTTCGCCGCCCCATGCTGGAGCAGGCAGTCGGTGAAGCCGCCCGTTGAGGCTCCGACGTCGAGGCAGACGAAACCCTTGGGGTCGATCCGGAACCGCTCCAGTGCGGCCTCGAGCTTCTCGCCACCGCGACTGACGTAGGCCTCGTAGCCCACGATCTCGATCTCAGCGTCCGTGTCGATTGGGTGCCCGGGGCGACTGACGATCTGGCCGTTCACCTTCACTCGGCCGGCCTCGATCATACGCTGGGCGCGCGAACGGCTTCGGATGAGTCGACGTTCCTTGAGGACCTTGTCGAGGCGTTCCTTCATCGTGCCGCGATGACCGTGGCCATGGACTTTCTCATCGCGCTCGCCTTGGCTGTGACCATGAGCTTCTTCATCGCGCTGCAGCCACGCCTGCCTTCTCCTCGACGTACGCCGCCAAGCCGGCCTTGAGAACCTCGACGGCCCGAACGAGCTTCGGCTCTTCGAGAACGTAGGCGACGCGAACCTCGTTCGTCCCGCGGCCCGGTGTCGCGTAGAAGTCGGCGCCCGGGGCGACCATCACAGTCTCGCCGTCCGTCTGGAAGTCGGTGAGGAGGAACTTGGCGAACGCCTCGGAGTCGTCGATCTGCGGGAACTTGACGAAGATGTAGAAGGCGCCTTCGGGCTTCCGGCAGACGACTCCTGGAATCGTCTGGAGCGCGTCGAACATCGCGTCGCGGCGCTTGTGGAACTTGTCGACGATGACGCCGATGTCCCGCTTGTGGTCCTTGCTCTTCAGGAACGCGACGAGGCCGAGCTGCTCGAACGTCGGAGGCGAGAGTCGGATCTGGCACAGCTTGTTCACGGCCGCGAGGACGTCCTTGTTTCGCGTCGCGAGGCAGCCGATGCGGGCCCCGCAGGCGGAAAGGCGCTTGGAGATCGAATCGACGAGGATCGCGTTCTGCGCGACCTCAGGGAACGACATGATGCTGATGGCCTCCCCTTCGTACATCAGCTCGCGGTACGGCTCGTCGGAGATAATGAACAGGTCGTGCTTCAGCGCAAGCTTGGCGAGTCCTTCGATCTCGTTGTAGGTGTACCCGACCCCCGTCGGGTTGGAGGGGTTCGAGAAGAGGATGGCGCGGGTGCGGGGCGTGATCAGTCGCTCGATCTCTTTCATCGGCGGAAGATGGAAGCCGTCCTCGATTCGGGTAGGAATCGGTACCACCCGGTTGCCGTTCATCGTCGAGTGGCCGACGTAGTTGGGGTAGAACGGCTCGGGGATCAGCACTTCGTCGCCGGGGTTGCACGTGGCCTGAAGGGCGAAGCAGAACGCCTCGCTCCCCCCGATCGTCACGATCACTTCATCGTGAGAGAGGGAGATGTCCAGCTCGGCGTAGTACCCCACCATGGCGTCGATCGTCTCCGCAATTCCCATCGCGGGGCTGTAGGAGAGGACGTCGACTTTCGCGTTGCGGACTCCCTCCATGAACGAGGCCGGCGTCGGAATGTCCGGCTGGCCGATGTTCAGGTGGTAGACCTGAACGCCGCGCTTCTTCGCGGCGTTGGCGAATGGAGTGAGCCGCCGAATCGGAGAACCCTTCAGAGATTTCACGCGTTCGGAAACGTTAAGCATGGTCGAGAACCCACACCTCCAAAGCTTCGGGCAGCGCCGCTCGGTCAAGAACGACGCTCGAGCTTCCGATGTGGCGGACATTGTCCATGGTCCGCAGGAACTCGTCCACCGGCGCGATCGGCCAATCGGCGATCAGCTCCGTCCGGTAGTGCATGGGAAGCACGACGCGCACCGCGGGCAGCGAGCGGGCAAGCGCTGCCGCTTGCTTGGCGTCGATCGTGTAGTAGCCCCCGACAGGAGCCATCAAGACGTCGACGTGCGAGAGGGCCTTGCGCTGCTCGTCTGTGAGAGGCACCCCGAGGTCGCCGAGGTGGGCGAGGACCAGGTTCTCGGCCTCGATGAGGAAGATGAGGTTCGATCCGCGGCGGGATCCCCCGGCGTCGTCGTGGACCGATGGAATCCCCGTGATGCGGAGGCCCTTGACAGCCTTGTGCTCTCCGGCGGTCTGGAGGACCGTGGGGTGTCCGCCCACACGGTCAGCCGCGTTGTGATCGTCATGCCCGTGGCTCACCGTGACGACGTCGGCCGCGAGGCGCGGGAACTTGTACGGAACCTTCTTGATGAAGGGGTCTGTGACCACAACCCCGTTGTCCGTCCGGATCTCGAAACAGGAGTGACCGATCCATGTGATCTTCATTTCCCGTCCTCCTCCTCGCCCGTGACCTCGACATCTCCCGAAGCTCGATCGGTCCCGCATCGGGCCGTGGCGAGCATTGCCTCGACGAGAGCCGGGTAGTCGTACCCGCCCGCAGCGGCGCCGCGTGGCAAGTCGCTTCCCGGGGTCATCCCCGGAAGTGCATTCAGCTCCAACACGCGCAGCTTCCCTTCCGCGTCGAGGCGCATGTCGATGCGCGAGTACCCCGAGCAGCCGAGGGCCTTGTGCGCCCGCAGGGCGAGCGCGTGCGCCTGCTTCGCCAGGGTCGCCGGGATCTTCGCGGGACAGTCGAACGTGCAGCCGACCTTGGTCTCCTTGGCATCATGGTCGAACACTGGACTCTCATGAATGACCTCGACGACGGGCAGCGGGATTGGTTCCCCATCGACCTCGAGGACCCCGATCGTGAACTCCCGCCCTGGAATCAGTTCCTCAACGAGCAGGGAGCCGAACTTCGCTGCGTGGCCCGGCACCATCTCGCGCAGCTCGTCGGCGCTGCGAACGACGCGCACGCCGACGCTCGAGCCGAGGTTCACGGGCTTGACGACGACGGGGAACATGAGGCCGGCGATGGCCTGCTCCACGCCGCGATCCGAGGTCTCGGCGTCGATTGGAAAGCCCATAGGAATAGGAATCCGATGCTGCGCGAAACAGCGGCGCGCAACCAGCTTGTCCATCGCGCGGTGGCAAGCAAGCGGCCCCGGCCCCGTGTAAGGGATGCCAAGGATCTCGAGCAGCAGCTGAACCGTGCCGTCTTCGCCCGCTCCGCCGTGGAGGCAGAGGAAGGCGACGTCGGTTCCGGCGAGCCCGGGAACGAGGTCGTCGAGCGATTCGATGACGAGCAGCTTGGCGTTGTGTCCGCGCCCGAGGAGTGCTTTGCAGGCGGTTTCTCCCGAGATGAGGGAGACGTCGCGCTCGGGCGAGTCTCCGCCTGCGAGGACGGTGATTCGCGGTCTTGCCTTCCGTTGGTCGAGCATGAGGAAGAGTATACTCACGCCCGGAAGAGGTCCTAGCCAAGGAATCCCGTTGGGAACGGACATCCGACCCTCGGGGGAGCTTCCTTGACAGCCCCAACAGGGGGGGGTACACTTCGTGTTGCTGTTGGTCCTTGAAAAGTGGATAGCGTGGAAACGTGTTCGTAAGAACACCCTGATCACCTAGAGATCAACTCGAATCAAGAGATTAAACCAAGAGAGTTTGATCCCAGCTCAGGATGAACGCTAGCGGTGCGCCTAACACATGTAAGTCGTGCGATCGAACCGAACTGAGTCCCTTCGGGGACGATGATTGGTGACGGAGCGGCGGACGGGTGAGTAACGCGTGGCTAACCTACCTTCTTGACGGGGACAACCACTCGAAAGGGTGGCTAATACCCGATATTGTCTGGAACCGATGGGTTCCTTTCCAAAGGCGGTCTTGCCGCCGCAAGGGGATGGGGCTGCGTCCTATTAGCTAGTTGGTGAGGTAACGGCCCACCAAGGCTGTGATGGGTAGCTGGTCTGAGAGGACGGCCAGCCACATTGGGACTGAGATACGGCCCAGACTCCTACGGGAGGCAGCAGTGGGGAATCTTGGCCAATGGACGAAAGTCTGAGCCAGCGACACCGCGTGGGG
>JAPLGD010000101.1 GCA_026390345.1 Candidatus Bipolaricaulota bacterium
AAACGCTCGACTCCCGATTCCATTCACGATTGCCGAGGTTGGTACCGGAGAAGTGGCGCTGCGGCGTCGAGGACCCGGGCAGAGCTTCCTTTTCGCCCGTGTAGTCCGGATTCCCCGTCTCATGCCGGCGGCCGAGCAGGCGGAGCGCGCGATCGCCACGCAACCGGACGTGATCACCGGTCCGCCGTCGTGTCTCGAGATCCTCGCCGGCCAACTGGAAGAGCGTAGGGCTACCGTCAGTCCGCGCCTCGTCGTCTCGCGCGGCGAGATGCTCCACGCGGCAACTCGAAAGCACCTCCAAGACGTGTTCGGCGGCAAGTTGGTTGACTACTACAACTGCGACGAAGTGGGGAACATTGCGTGGCAGTGCCCCCACGACCCGGCGGTCATGCACGTGAACACGGACGCCTGCATCGTCGAGCTTGTCGCCGACGGACACCTATGCCCCCCAGGAGTCTCCGGCCGCGTGGTGCTGACGAACCTGTACAACTGGACCATGCCGTTCATCCGCTACGAGCTTGGCGACCAGGCCACTCTGCTGCCTGGGACCGACAAGGCCTGCCGTTGTGGGTTCCGCGGCCCGTCCCTATCGCTGATCGAGGGCCGCGAGGGCGACTACTTGTGGACGACGGACGGGCGACGGATCTCTCCGCGGAGCGTCGACAGCCTCATCGCACTCGCTTCCCTTCGCGAGAATGCCGATGGGTACGCGGTGCGTCGATACCAGGTCGTGCAGGAAGAGGATGGTGGATTCCTCGTCCGCGTGATCTCCAAGGGCGAGAAGCCGGGACCCCTCTCCGAACGAATCGCGGCCTCGCTCCACCGTCTCGACCCGAAGCTTTCGATCACGGTCGAGTTCGTCGACGACCTGCCTGTCGAGCCGTCGGGCAAGTTCCGCGCGATCTACTCGAAGTGGCGTCCACCGAGCGCGCCGAACCGCGACTGAGCGCCCGCCCGAGGCATGCCCGCGAAGCGCGAGCACCCGAAGAGCCGTACCCGACAAAGACTGAGGGTCCAGGACTCCCCTCTTGCCCTGGACCCTCCCAACTAGGAGTGTGAGTGTTGCCTAGCTCTCGTACATCAAGAAAGGTACGTCGCGCAGTTGAAGGGTCTGTGAAGGCCCTGTGGTCTGGGCGTGTACAGCTCGGCGCCCGTACGTCCTGGCATCGTGGCACGTTGTGCTGTCCCTGTCAACGTTTCCGCCACGTCGAGTCGGCCACCGCCTACCCGAAGAGCTCGAACCGGTCCGCCGTCGCCTTGCAGATCGGGCAGACGGCCGGCGGCCGCTCGCGAGCGCACAAGTACCCGCACACTCGACAGCGCCACACCGGAAGGTCGCCTTCGAGTCGTCGAGGCGGCTCCAGCAGTTGGGGCAGCGTGCGCAGCACCTTCGGCGGACGCCGTTCGGGCACCGGCGCGACCGTCTTCTCTCCCTTTCGAATTTCGCCGGACACGTAGAGGCCGCAGTAGCAGCTCCCCCAATCCACGAGGTCGGCGTCTCGGTAGTCGCACGGGCAGACGATATCGCGGTCCTCGTCAGCAACGCCCGACGCCAGCCGGCATGGGCAAGCGGGGTATCCGTACCGCTGTCGGTTTTTCAGAAGCCCCTCGACCAGGTCGCGCACGAACTGGAGATCGGGGTTGAGCTGGTACCCGGCGCTTTCGGCGTCTCGCTCAAGCTGGGCCCGCACGGCGTCGACCGATAGGGAGGGGTTGCCGCTCATGGGAGGAGCGCCCGGCGGATCTCATCCGGTTTGAACCCGACGATGCACGTCCGCCCATCGACAACCAGCGTCGGGAACGTCTCTCCAAGCTCCAGCCGACCCAACTCACCGATCACGGAGTCTCGCTCCTTCCCCGTCAGGAGATCGACGTACGTGTATTCGAAGGGCACGCCGAGCTCCTCGAGGAGCTGGCGCGCCTTTCGACACCACACGCACGTCGACAGTCCGTAGAACTTCGTTCGATGAGAGCAAGCAACTCGACCTGTCACGCTTCCGTGAGCATCCACGCGACCTCCCTTTCCCACAGTGTCCGGACACTGGCAGCTCCACCGTACACCGATGGGGGATG
>JAPLGD010000021.1 GCA_026390345.1 Candidatus Bipolaricaulota bacterium
GCATAGAGGGAAACGCCGCGATTCCCTTGGCCGCCCTCTGTGACCTCTGCGGTGAACGCAGTCCCGTGAGGCAGCCCCGTCAGGGCTTCGTCGCGCTCACGCAGATGCTCGACACCGTGGTCGCGAGGAGATGCGCCGTCTGGTCGGTCAACCCGACGTCCTCGAGGCGCAGAGCTTGGCCGTCGACCACAAGCTTCAACGTCCCCTTCTCACCGAGCTTCTCCGCTTCGCCGCGGCTGAAGGCGCTCTCGGCGCTCGCTTCCTTGACGACCGTGACGTCGCGGAAGCCGGCGTCGCGGATGGCGCCGAGGTAGTCGTCGATCTGAGAAGCTCCGGCGATGCACGCGACGTACTGCTCCATGGACTCCTGTATCTCTTTGGGCAGCTCTCCGCACAGGACGATGTCGGAGACCATCAGCCGCCCCCCGCGCTTGAGCGCCCGATACGCTTCGCGGAACACCTGCGGCTTGTCGGGCGAGAGGTTGATGACGCAGTTCGAGACGATCACGTCGACCGAGGCGTCGGCGACGGGCAAGTGCTCGATCTCGCCGAGGCGGAACTCGACGTTCTCAATTCCTTCTCTGCGCGCGTTCTCCCTCGCCCGATCGATCATGTCTGGAGTCATGTCGACGCCGATGGCGCGCCCCGTCTCTCCTACCTTGTCGACCGCGAGGAAGCAGTCGATGCCCGCTCCGGAACCGAGGTCGAGCACGACTTCGCCCTTCCGGAGGGACGCCATCGCCGTCGGGTTCCCGCAGCCGAGACCGAGGTCGGCGCCTTCCGGAATGGCGCGAAGCTCGTCCTTGCTGTAGCCAATCGCTTCGCTCACTGGCTTGCTTGCCCCACAACACGACCGAGATGAAGAGCAGCCGCAGCCCCCGCTGCGTGCTCGCTCGCCGTACCGCTCTCGGACGGCTTTCCGCACGTTGTTGTCGTTCATTCGTCCTCCCTCCCGCCGGTCGCCAAACCCAGCATTCCCCGCACTGTCACGCCGAGGTCGTCGGCGCGCGTGAGCACGAGGCAGCAGACGCGGCCGTCCTTCTCGATCATCGAGAGCGCGAGCTTGTCGCCGCCTCGCAGCCCCGCGCGCTCTCGGACATCCTTGGGAAGCACCATCTGTCCGCGCTCGTCGATTCGGACGAGCGCCTGCACGCTGCAACACTCGCCGCAGGCGTCGTTGGACCCTTTCGTTCGTCGCTTCGGCATGGCGCCTCCTGCCATTTCTGATGAATCAGACAAGTCAGATCAGTATGATACGCCCCGAGAGCGGGAAGTCAACTGGATCGCCATGTGAGCCCACTCGACCTGCGGTTGAACCAGTCCCGCGAGGCGCTGTACGCTCTTCAAACCCTGGAGGTGGAGCATGAGACGATTCATCGGTGCGGCCCTTCTCGTTCTCGCGGTCGGCGTCGCCGCCGCGGCCGGCCCGTTCGATCGCGGTCCGTACTCCGGCGCGCCCGCCGCCGACTCGATCGTCATCTGCTGGACGGGGTCGCCTCCGATGGCCGGGAAGCTCGAGATCGGCCCCGCATCGACCTTCGCCAAGAGCGCGACCTTCGAGCGGACGATCGAAGTCGCCGTCCCAACCAGCGACCGCACGGGGACGGAGGTCCGGGTCGACGGTCTCGCCTCGGCCACGGCGTACGTCTACCGTGCCACGGTGCAGAGCGGCTCGGAGACCTACGCGAGCCCGGTCGGCCATTTCCGGACAGCGCCTGCGGCAGGCGATCCGGTGCAGTTCGCCGTGCTTTCCGATACGCAACAGCAGTGGGAGGGAGTGAACCGGTTGGAGGCGCTCGGCGATGCGATCGCTGCCGACTCCTCCGCGCCGTCCTTCGACTTCATCCTCCACGCTGGGGATCTCGTCGAAAGCCCTTCGAGGCCGTACTGGGACTACTGGTTCACCTCCTTCGAGAAGATGCTGCTCGTCGCTCCGTTCATTCCGGTGCTTGGGAACCACGAGAAGAACGGCCGCTCGTACTACGACGCGTTCCCCCACCCGCCCGGCGCCGGGGAGAACGACGAGCGGTGGTGGGCCCTCCACTGGGGCGATGTCGTCGTCGTGGGCCTCGACACGAGCGCCAGCCGCGCCGATCGCATCCTGGAGCAGCAGGCGTGGGCCGAGCAGGAACTCTCGGGGCCGGAGCGCCACAAGTTCGTGATCTTCCACCACCCGGTCTACTCCTCGGACGCGTACCACGGAAGCGGATACGGGTACGAGAAGATCTACCACCCGATCTTCGTCAAGACCGGCGTCGACGTCGTCCTGAACGGCCACGCCCACAACTACGAGCGGATCGTGAAGGACGGCATCACCTACCTCGTTCTCGGTGGGGGCGGCGCTGTGCCGCGCGAGCTGGCACCGAAGCGCGTCGATGGGTCCGTCGTCGCCGTCGAGGGTCACAACTTCTACGCCCGCGTCTCGACGACGCGCAAGGGCATCTCCGTTGACGTCGTCTCGATCGCCGAGGCGAGCGAGACGACGTTCACTCTGACCTCGAACGAGCTCCTCGATTCGTTCTTCCTTCCGTGCGAGTCAGAGCGTCCGAGCATTCCTTGGGCGACGTTGGCGGTG
>JAPLGD010000095.1 GCA_026390345.1 Candidatus Bipolaricaulota bacterium
GGCATCACGGGCAATGTCGAGCGTGTCGGCGGCCACGGCGACAACCGGCTCTCCCTGGTACCGAACCACGTCTCGGGCGAGGATCCGCTTGTCGCGCATGTAGAGGCCGAGGCGGATGTCGAGTTCCGCGCCGGTAAGGATTGCTCGGACGCCGGGGAGTGCGGCCGCGTGTGCGACGTCGACCCGCACGATGCGCGCCGACGCGTGCGGCGACGTGACCAGGGCGGCGTGGAGCATGCCGGGGAGCGCGAGGTCGTGGGTGTACCGCGCGGAGCCTGTGACCTTCTCGACCGCGTCGTCGCGGGGCACCGGCTTCCCGACGTAGGTGAGTTCGCGCGTCATGGTCGCCCTCCCGTCGACTGATCGTTTCGGAGAAGCCGGGCGGTCTTCGTGCCGGCTTCTCCTGTACGTGGCTCAACCTGTTGCTGAGCCACGACGCGGATGGCGTGAAGGATCGCCTCGTACCCGGTGCAGCGGCAGAGGTTTCCGGCGATGGCTTCCACGATCTCCTCGTCCGACGGGTGAGGGTTCCGCAGGAGGAGGCCGCGGGCGGACATGATCATCCCGGGGGTGCAGAACCCGCACTGCACGGCGCCGGCGTCGACGAACGCGCGCTGGAGCGCCGACAGCTCACCATCCGTCGCTTCCCCCTCGATCGTGCGAACGTCGAGGCCGTCGGCTTCGACGGCGAGGACGAGGCACGCAGTCACGGGCTTCCCGTCGAGGAGAACGGTGCAGGAGCCGCACTCGCCGATGCCGCACCCTTCCTTGGCGCCCGTGAGGGCAAGGCGATCGCGCAGGAACTCGAGGAGTGTCATCCCGGCGGGAACCGAGGCGCGTTCGACGTGGCCGTTGACGTGAAGTTCGATCTCGTACATCAAGCCCCGCCTCCTCGTGCGGTCGCGTCGGCGAGGAGCCGGCGGAGAAGAACGGGGAGCACGGCGAGGCGGTAGGCGGCCGAGGCGCGGACGTCGTCGATTGGCGCCGTTGCCGTGGCGGCGGCTCGAATCACTTCGTCGACGAGAGCCTGAGGCGAGGTCCTCGTCGTGTCGAACGGCTCGAGGAGGACGGGCGTCGGAGCACAGCTTCCGATCGCGACGCGCAGGATTCCGCGCGACGGCGCGTAGGCCGCGGCGGCGTTCACGACGGCGAGGTCATGCCCGCGGATCCGCTGCCGCTTCTGGAATGCGGTCCGCAGTTCGCCGTCGAGCGGCGGCATTCGAACATCAACCACCACATCGCCGGGGGCAAGGCTCGTTCGCTTCACGCCCGTGAATAGCTTGGCGACAGGCACAGTGCGGGTTCCCTGTGGGCTTTGCACGGTGAGCTTCGCGTCAAGGACGAGGAGAATGGGCGCCATGTCGGCGGCCGGCGAGGCGTTGCACAGGTTCCCGGCGACCGTTGCCCGATTCCGGAGCTGGTACGTGGCGATCGACAGCGCCGCATCGCAGAGCCCGGGATACGTCTCGCGGAGGGCACGGTTCTCGACGACCACGTTCAGCGGCACCGCGGCGCCGAGGACGGTCTCGCCCGCATTCGTCTTGAGTGCCTGAAGCTCGGAGATTCGCTTGACGTCGACAAGGAGAGACGGGGAACGCGAGCCGTTGCGCAGGTCGACGAGGAGGTCGGTGCCGCCGGCGAGGATTGCGGCATCGCGGCCGCCATCTGCGAGGAGGCGGCACGCCTCATCCACGGAGTTTGGGCGAGCGTACTCGAATCGACGTAGGACGGCTTGTCCACCCTTGGGGAGTCCGACGCCGTCGGCTCGATGATCATAGGGGCGCGGCGTCTGTCTGCCAAGCTGCATGACAGGAGGAGGGAAACCCGCGCCTCGGGGCACGGCACAGTGCGATCGTATCGGGCGAGAACCCGGCTAGACGAGAAACGTGAACGCCGTCATCTCTCCCGGCCGTAGGTATTCAATCTCGACCCGCGTGATGCAGAACAGGGCGAACTGCGGATCGTCGCTGCCGGCCCAGAATTCCCGCAGGAACGGGACCTGCTTTCCGATCGCTTCGCGGGTCTCGGGGTCGGTGACCGACGTGGCGAGCCCGGCGACGCGCAGATAGCCGTTTCCGCCCTCAACGTCGAGGGGAAGGCAGAACTCCACGTTCGGGTTGTGGCGCATCTGCCGCGCCTTGGCGCTCCGCGTGCTTGTGGCGATCCAGAACTTCTGGTCGATGTTGAGGAGCGTGACGGGGCGAACGCGCGGCTGCTCGCCTTCACCGGTCGCGAGGTAGACGGACTGCAACGGCTTTAGGCGCCGCCAGACCTCTTCCTGAATCTCGGGGAGCGTGTTCGGCATTCCAGCCTCCTTGGGCCTCTCCGTAGGGTGGCCTGTTATAGGGCGGAATGTCCGCCGCGGTCAAGGTTGGCGCGGGGGGCCTGGATGAGCCGTTCAAGATTCGGCTTCGGAGGCCTGCGCCGCGAAGGCAACGCGGATCCAGGCGTCGATCTGGTCGCGTGTCCGGCGAAACACGGCGAGGCGGTCCGCGTCCGACCCCACCGTCTTGCTGGGGTCGGCGAACGCGCGGTGAAGCTGTCGCCCGCCCGGGAAGAACGGGCACGACGGCTCGTCCTGTCCGCAGACGGTGGCCACGATGTCGAAGGTCCGCCCGATGAGCTCTTCAACATGCTTCGATCGGAGTTCGAGGGTCGAGACGCCGATTTCCTCCAGGACGCGAATCGCTAGTGGATGGAGCCTCGTCGGGTCAATGCCGGCACTCGCGACCTCGAAGCGGTCCGCGAAGCGGGCGCGAAGGAGGGCTTCGGCCATCTGCGAGCGTACAGCGTTGTGGCGACAGAGGAAGAGCACCGTCTGGCGCTGTTCGGAACTGCGGTCTGCTTGTTCCATGGCGCGTGAAGTATACGCGGGCATTGGGGGGTGTGGCTGGGTGTGAGGCGGGAGCCACGCGCCTGTATATCATTCCTTGCGAGTTGCATAGATTGTGGCAGTACTATATACTCATGTCACCAAAACAAGAGGCGAAAGGCGGTCAATGTGAAGAAGCTCCGTACTTGGTCAATGGTGGTTTTGGCAGTCGTCGGACTCGCTGGTTCAGTCGCTGCAGAAGTCACGTACAAGGGTTCGACAACCGTTCTCCCGATCGCGCAGCTCATCTCGGAGGAGCTTGCGTCCAGCATCGTGCTGTCTGTCCAGGGCGGCGGTTCGGGGACGGGGATCGCGGCGATCATCGACGGCACGACGGACATCGCGGGCTCGTCTCGTTTCATGAAGCTCGAGGAGTTCCAGAAGGCCGTCGCGAACGGCGTGATTCCGTACGTCTGGGAGGTCGCGATCGATGCCCTCTCGATCGTGGTTCATCCGTCCAACTCGATTGGCGCGATCACGTACGAGGATCTTCGCCGGATCTACTTGGGTGAGGTCACAAACTGGAGCGAGCTCGGTGGTCCGAACTGGGAGATCGTCGTGGTCTCGCGCGACACGTCCTCGGGCACGTATGGAACATTCAAGGAGTTCGTCCTTGACAACCAGGAGGTCACTCCCGGAGCGCTGTTCCAGTCGTCCAACGGCGCTGTGGCGACAACCGTGGCCTCGACACCCGGCGCGATCGGGTACGTAGGCCTTGGGTACTTGCAGCCTAGCCTTAGGACCCTGGCTCTTGCGAAGACAGAGGCGGGGCCCTTTGTCATGCCGAGTGTCGAGACGGCCATCACGTTCGAGTACGCGCTTGCTCGACCGCTCTTCTTCATTACGAACGGTTACCCGACGGGCGAGATCGCCGAGGTCATCAAGTACGCACTTTCTGACGAGGGTCAGTGGCTCGTCGTCGATGCGGGTTTCGCGCCGATCCGCCCCCTTCCGGGAATGTAGCCCGCCAAGTGCCGGGCCTTCCCGGTGAAGGCCCGGCTTCTAGGACGCCGGAGCTCACGAAAGGAAGAGGTTTGGTTGCATAGATAATGGTGCATATATATAGTACGCGTCAGAACATGAATGCTGGCTCGCCCGACACTACTGAGATCGTGAGGCACCGATCGCGGCTGGCGCGCCTGGCGGAGCGTGCGGATCGGCCGATTTTCTTTGCATTCGGCCTCGTCGGCCTGGTCGCGCTTGGCGTCATCCTCTTCTTCGTGATCCGCGAGGCGCTCCCCATCTTCCGCTACGTTTCACCGCTCGAGTTCCTCGGCCCGAAGTGGTATCCAACGAGCGAGCCGCCAGTCTTCGGAGCCCTTCCGATGATTGTGGCCACGATGCTTGTCACGCTGGGAGCACTCGTCTTGGCGCTCCCGCTTGGTTTCGCGGCCGCAGGCTTCGTCGCGGAAGTTGTGCCGCCGGCTATTCGGGACTTGGCAAAGTCGCTGCTCGAGCTGCTCGCGGCGATCCCCTCGGTCGTCTACGGCTTCTTCGGCCTGACCGTGCTGGCCCCGTTCGTGCAGCGCGCCTTCGGCCTGCCCACAGGGCAGAACGCTCTCACGGCATCCGTCATCCTGGCGTTCATGGCCCTGCCCACGGTGGCGAGCCTCGCCGAGGACGCCCTTTCGGCCGTTCCCAAGGCACACCGGGAAGCATCGCTTGCGTTGGGCGCCTCCCGCTGGGAGACAACCTGGCGGGTCGTGTTCCCGTCCGCGTTCTCCGGCCTTTTTGGCGCGGCGGTTCTCGGGATGGGACGCGCCGTGGGAGAGACGATGGCGGTCCTAATGGTGGCGGGGAACTCGCCCGCTCTGACGTGGTCGTTCTTGCGTCCCGTGCGCACTCTCACGGCGGGGATTGCCCTCGAAATGGCGGAGGCTCCTCAGGGCGGCGCGCACTACCACGCGCTCTTCATGCTGGGCGCAATCCTCCTTTTCATTGCTCTGCTCACGAACGGGCTCGCCGAGTGGCTGTGTGGGCGCGTCACGAGGAGAGGCGAATGAGGACCCATCGAAGCGCCCGCCTGAGACGAGCGACTGAGATCGTCGCGTTCTCTCTGCTCGGGGCTGCGATGTTTGTCGGGCTGTTGGCCCTCGGCGTCATCCTCTACTACATCATCTCCCGCGGAAGCGGAGCCGTCACCTGGGAGTTCTTGACCGCGTTCCCTCGCAGGGGGATGACCGCGGGAGGCATCTACCCTGCCCTCGTGGGGAGCTTCTACCTGACCGTCGGGGCGCTCGCGGTGGCCCTTCCGCTCGCTCTTGGAGCGGCCATCTTCCTGGTCGAGTACGCGCGAGAGGGCGTGTGGGTGCGTGTCATTCGAATCGGGGTGAACACCCTCGCCGGGGTGCCCTCGATCGTCTTTGGGCTTCTGGGGCTCGCTCTCTTCGTGAAGGCGCTCGGGATCGGCGTCTCCCTCCTCGCCGGGGCGCTCACTCTTGGGCTCCTCATCCTGCCGCTCCTCATTCGAACGACGGAAGAAGCGTTGCGCTCCGTCCCCCGCAACTTCCGCGAGGGCGGACTTGCCCTCGGAGCGACGCGTTGGCGGACGATCCGTTCGATCGTCCTGCCCGCCGGCCTACCGGGGATCCTCACTGGCATTGTGCTCAGCCTCTCTCGCGCCATCGGCGAGACGGCTCCCATCATGTTCACCGCCGCCGCGTTCTTTACGCCGCGGCTCCCTAGCTCTCCTCTCGACGAAGTGATGGCTCTTCCGTACCACATCTTCGTCATGGCTACCGAGAGCCCGAACGCGTGGAAGACGAAAGACCTCCAGTACGGTGCGGTCCTCGTCTTGGTTGGCCTCGTGCTCGTCCTGAACCTGGGCGCGATTCTGCTTCGCGCCCACGCCCGAAGGAGGAAGGTGTGGTAGTAGAACGGTCGTCGGTCTCGCTAGGCCGTCGCGTGGCTCAAGGGGCAGTTTGCTGCGTGGAGCCGGTTCTGCGCGTGTCCGAGCTTTCCCTCTGGTACGGGAAGCAGCAGGCCCTGCACGACGTCAGCCTCTCCTTTCCTGTGTGCCGAGCCACGGCGGTCATCGGTCCATCGGGGTGCGGGAAGAGTTCGCTGATCCGCGCGCTCAACCGGATGAACGATCTGATTCCCCACTTGCGCCTCGAGGGGCAAGTCCTCTACCACGGGCAAGACATCTACGCGCGTGACGCTGATCCGGTCGAGATCCGCCGTCGGATCGGGATGGTCTTCCAGAAGCCGAATCCGTTCCCGAAGTCGATCTACGAGAACGTCGCCTTCGGTCTACGGGTGAATGGGATGGCGGATCACCTGAGCGACCGCGTGGAGGCCGCGCTCCACCGAGCCGCGTTATGGGACGAGGTGAAGGACCATCTTCGGAAGAAGAGCGGGTTCGACCTCTCCGGAGGCCAGCAGCAGAGGCTCTGCCTGGCGCGCGCCCTCGCTGTCGAGCCCGAGGTCCTGCTCATGGACGAGCCGTGCTCGGCTCTTGACCCCGTGGCGACGGCGAAGATCGAGGATCTTGTCCAGGAGTTGAAGAAGGACATGAC
>JAPLGD010000052.1 GCA_026390345.1 Candidatus Bipolaricaulota bacterium
TAGCCTGGCAGGCGGGTTCGATCCCGGCGGAGGGGTTCCTGAACGTCGACGCCAAGCTCGGAACCGCCGGCCCGTAGGTGGAATCGCGAAAGGAGCAGCACGTGCGTGATCGGATGGCACTCGGACTCTGGGTCTCTCTCGTGCTCCTCGTGATTCCGCTCGCCGGCGCCGCGCAGGGGATCGTTGGGCCCAGTCAGATGAGCTTGTGCGACCAGGCGACGTTCACGGCCACCGTGACGAACGCGAGCGCGACCGAAAGCGCTTGCCGGATCGTCATCACAAACGCCGTTCCCAACGCGGGATTCTCCGTCGTCGCGGGGACCTCTACGCTGACGCTTGTCGAAACCAGCGAAACATTCACCGTGGATCCCACGGACGGAGCCTGGAACGTCGATGCCATACGGGGATCGGCGTACACGCTGCCTCCCGGAGGTGAGATCAAGGTTCCGTTCGATCTCGCGACGGACTGCTCCGCCGTCTCGGGCAACGATGTCGTGACCGTGGACTTCGAGAACTGCGCCGTCCCCGGCGCGCCGCTTCGGAACACCCACTCAACGTCGATCGAGATCCTTCCCGGGGCCATCGTGATCAGCAAGACTCCGTCGGTCGTTGAGGCCTCGGTGGGGGATGAGGTGACGTGGACGGTTACGGCGGAGAACACCGGGCTCGGATCCGTGAAGAACGTCGTGGTCACGGACGTCCTCGGCGCAGGACTGGAGTTCGTGTCGGCGTCCGACGGCGGTGGGCTATCGGGCGGCGCGATCGTCTGGAGCGCGGCAACCACAACGGCGCTCGAGGAGATCGCGGCCAGCGATTCCGTTCCGCTCTCCATCACAGCGCGCGTCGTCGCTTGCGAGTACCTTTCCGATGGCGTCGACGCCCGTTGGGGGTGCAACGCCGGCGAAGTCTGCGAGGACACGGCGGTCCCCGGCTCGTGCGGAAGCACGACGGCGACGGCGTCGATCGCCCTCGTCTTGGCGCTCCCGAACTTGGTGTTCACGGCTCCAGCGATCACCGTCCCGTATTGCACGCTCGGCGAAACCGTCACGATCCCGATCGAGAACGCCGGCACCGGGGACGCGCACAACGTGCGGCTCTGTGTGAATCTCGCGGGCCTCGCGGTCGACGATGTTCAGGGGACGGCAACGTACGCCGACGGTTGCTTCTCCATTCCCCTCATCCCGGGATCGTCGACGTACTCTCTCCAGTTCCATGTGACGTTTGCCGGCGATTGGTGCACGGGGTCCCCAAGCGGGTCGCCGATCTACACGCTCGCGTATGAGAACGACTGCGGCATCGAGCACCGGGCGCGCCCGCAGATCGGGTCCGTCGGAGGCTCGGGCGGACCGTCACTCTCCGCGACGAAGTCGGGACCCACCCTCGTGAAGCTCGGCCAAGACCTCACGTACACGGTCGGCGTGACGTACTCGGGGTCGCCGTCGTGCGGAACAAGAACCGTGGGCCGGGTCTCCGTCGTCGACTCCGTGCCGGATGGCTTCGTCGTCGTGAGCGCCGGCGGCGGCACCGTCCTGCCGTCGGGCGACATTGCCTGGACGTTCGACCCGACGGTCGATCCGAGCTTCTCGTCCTCTGTGACGATCCGCGTTCCGAGCGACTGCGGGGCCTGCTACACCGAAACGGCGAACGAGCTATCGGCAAGCGTCGTCGACTGCTGCGGGTGCACGAGGACGGCGTCCGCCGCGGCATCGATCGTGATCGAGTGCGACCTCCTCTACACGTCGGAGATGACGGTAGCTCCTGAGGCGCTCGTGCGGTGCGGCGACCCGGCGACGTTCACCGACACGCACGTCTTCGCCAACGACGCGAGCCTCGACCCTGTCTCGTTCGACGAGTACCAATACGCCACCCTTCCAAGCAACCGCCTTGCGTACGTTCCGGGCGGCCTAACGGTGACCGTCGACGGCGGCCTCGCTACAGCGACCGTCGACGACGCCACGCCAGACGGACCGCTTGGGGTCACGATCGGCCGGACCGACTCCGTTCGCGGGCACATGGTCGTCTACACGTACCAGCTCGAGGCGACCGAAGCCTCCACGCCCGCGTGCGGCGGTGCATCGACCTTCTACGTGTGGACGAGCCACCAGCTCGGCGTGGACGCGCCGGTCGGAGCCTGCGGAACCTTCTACGACGCGACCCCTGTGTCGATCGAACCTCCCGCGATGAGCGTCTCGATCTCGGGAATCCCGAGTATCCAAGACGAGTGCGCGACGTACGACGTGACACTCACGCTGTCTCGCACCTCGACGAACGCGGTCCCCTACGACGCGAGGCTTGTTCTTTCCGGTCTAGCCCCGTACGCCGCCGACGCCTTGCTTGCTGCGTGCGGCGGCGTCGCCCCCGCAGACGGAAGCGCGTGCACGGCGCCGATCGAGACGGCGGACTCCATGGAATGGCGCTTTGCCGACGCGTTCGCCTTGGGCGACACGGCGACGATCACGCTTCCCGTGACCGTGCCGTGCGGAGGACCACTCCTCGCTCTCGGCGCGGAAGCGTTCTATGACGATCTCTGTTCGAACGACGACGTCTACGACGACGTCTGTTCGGCGTCGGCCGGCGGCGCGGCCTCGCTCTCGGTGGCCGCCGACGTCTGCGTGCAGAAGACGCCGGAGATCATCTTTGCGACCGAGAAGGAGGTCACGTGGAGACTCTGCTTCACGAACGTCGGCAACGGGGTCGCGGCGAACACGTGGGTCGAGGACGCCCTTGGCGCGGGACTGGTCTACGTCTCGTCGTCGATCAGCGACGGGACGGGGGCGACGGAGCACCCGAACGAGGGTCGTCTGGGCGCGCTGGCGAACGGCGTCACGTGGGTCATCGATGAGCTTCTGCCCGGCGAGGAGCGCTCGATCGAGCTCACGGCGCGCCTCGTCGCCTGCGGGGGAATGACGAACGACGTCGCCGTCGGGTGGGGGTGCCTGGGCGATTCGTGCCAAACGCCGAAGACGGACGCGTCGTCCGTTGTGGTCCCCACGAGCACGATGGTCGCCACGTCGTACCTGCCGACTCCGATCAACGTGTGCTCGTCCGAGACCGCCACGGTGACGGCGAAGAATGCCGGCGTCACGGCGACGTACGACGTTGCTGTGGAGGTCACGCTTCCCGACGGGGTTTCGTACGCGGGCGGCGCCGAGTACCGTGTCGGGAACGGGTCGTGGGTTGCGGCGCCCGACCCGCTGGGGATCCCCGGCCCGACGCTGACGTGGACGGCGAGCGAGATCCCCGCCCTGGCAATCGTGGCGGCCCGGGAGCAAGTGCAGGTTCGTTTTGTCGTCGCCACGGACTGCGCGTTCGACGGAGGCGTCCTCGGCTTCCAGGTCGGATACAAGAACCCGTGCGGCAACGAGTTCACGTCAGGTGTTGGCGCGTTCTCCGTGTCAGCCCGAGTCCCGGACGTCGCGGTTGCCGTCCGTCAGGTGAATCCGCCGGCGGGAGATGCCATCGCCTGCGACGGCGAGGCGACCTGGGAGATCGACGTCAAGAACGCGGGGACGATCGTCGTTCCGGTCGTGCGCGTCGGAGCGCTCCTCGATGACGGCCTTGTCTTCGTCGACTCCACGGGCGATCCGACGTACGGCCCGGCCGACGGTGGGTCCCAGGCCGGTTCATCCGTTGCGTGGGAGCTTGCGTCGTTGCCGGTCGGCGCGACCGCGACGCTCTCTCTGACAGCGGCGGCGCCTGGAGGCGGAGCGAACTGCGAGGCGCTCGGCCTTTTCGTCGACGCCTACTGGGGATGCGGGCTGGTCGACGGTGCGTCGTCGACGGCGGATGCCGGGTGCATCACGAGTTCGCCGACCACGGCGACGGTTTCGGGAACGCGGGTTCCGCCGGTGGACGCCGCCGCGGCGGTTCTGTCGTCCGGCTTCGAGGTCTGTGGAAGCGAAGGAACAATCCAGGTCACCGTCGAGAACACGAGCACGACCGTGACCGCCTCGGACCTCGCGATCGCGCTCTCTCTTCCGACCGACCTGACGTACATTGGCGAGACGTCGGCCGTGTGGCCGGAGGGAAGTTCGACGGCGGATCCGACCGGGACTCCCGGCCCCGACCTCGCCTGGCCCCTCGCGGCGACGCTCGGGCCCGGCGAGACGCTGACCCTGGCCTTCGTTGCCGAGGCATCGTGCTACACGGCGACCCGCACCATCGACGTGGACGTCACGTATCTTGACTGTTGCGGCACAACGCTGACCACGGTGACCGCAAGCGCCGCGGCGCCGGCGCTCGTGCCAAGCCTTGGCCTCTCGAAGACCCCGGCGACGTCGGCGCTCGACTGCCTGAGCGGAGAGGAGGTCACGTGGACTCTTCGTGTGACCAACTCGGGTACGGGGACGGCGGACATCGTCCGACTGGTCGACACGCTGGGCGCCGACCTCGTCCACGTCTCGGGAGGGACGGAAGTCGCCGGAGACCCGCAGGTCTGGGGGTGGGAGTTCGGCCCGCTGGGTCCGGGCGAGTTCGAGGACATGACGCTCACGGGGGAGCTGTCCGCCGAACTCGGCGGCTGCGACGCGGTGCGGCGAACGAACATGGCGACGGCCTTATGGGCGTGCGGCACGCCCGACGGAAACCCCACCACGGTGGGGGAGTACGAGTGCTCCGGCGGAACGGTCGAGGACGCCGCCGTCGTGCAGGTAGCCAACCTGGCCGTCGGGTCGGCGGACATCGTTCCCGCGTTCGCGTGCAGCGGTGACGGCGTGGGTTCGGGAGCGCTGCGGGTTACGATTCGCAACCCAAGCGACGCCCCTGTCACGCAGGATTTCGCGGTTCAGGCGAGTGAATCGACCACCGGATGGAGTGTTTCGGGAACCTTCACCTCGCTTGGCGGGACGCTCCCGATGGCCGCGAACGGCTCGCAGACCCTGACGCTTCCCGGATGGCCCGTCGCCTGTTCCGCGTGTCTGTATCACTTCGCCGTGACGGTCGATGCTGCGGGGCAGATCTGCGAGTGCGCCGAGGGAAACAACACGGCGACCCTTGACTACACCTTGACGGTCCCCGACCTCTCCATCGACAGCGCGGGCCTGGCCGTGACGTGCAGCGCCGACGGCCAGATCCGAGTTCAGGGTCCGATCGTGGTGCGCAACGCAGGGTGCGGCAGCGCGTACACGGGATCGATCCCTCTTCGTGTAACACTCTACGACGCGGCCGGCTGCGCCGGTACCGTGCTCGACCAGTTCACCTTGTCTCTACCGGGGGCCAGCGTGCCCGCCGGAGGCACGCAGAGCTTCACCCTCAACCGAACCCGAACATTGAACGTGTGCGGAACCTGCGCGGTCTCGATTCAGCTCGAACTCGATTACGCGAACACGATCTGCGAGTGTGATGGAACGAACAACGCCCTCTGCGTTGGGCCGTACGCGGTCGCCTTCCCCGATCTACGCGTCTCGTCCATGAACCTCGCCGGACTGACGTGCGTCGGCGACGCGGTCTCCGGAAGCGTGACCGTTACCGTGGAGAACGTCGGCTGCGGCGCCGCGACGGCGTTCTACGTCTCGCTGGTCACCGACGGGTGCCTGACGTTCGCGACCCAGCGCGTCACGAGTCTCGCGGCGTCCGGATCTACGACTCTGACCTTCCCCGTCGCGACGACGTGGGCGGACTGCACGGACTGCAGCTGCACGTTCGTGGCCACCGTGGATGGCCCCGGCGAGGTGTGTGAGTGCGCGGGGGCCAACAATCAGACGTCATCGACGTTCTCGCTCTCGCGCCCCGACCTCGAGGTGCGCTCGGCGGCCCTCTCGCTGGACTGCGCCGGCGACGCGGCCGCGCGACTCCGTGGCTCCGTTGTGCTCGCCAACGCGGGGTGCGCGCCCGTCACAGGCTCGGTCGGACTGCGGGTCACCGTCTACAGCGAGCCGGCGTGCGCCGGGAACGTCGTCGAGACGTGGACCGAGACGCTCTCGGGGATCTCGCTTGCGGCGGGAGGAGGAACCCAGACCGTCGGCGTCGATCGGACGGTGGCCGAGAACGTGTGCGCGTACGGAGGCTGCTCGTTGTCGGCGAAGCTCGAGGTGGACCCCGATGGGATGGTGTGCGAGTGCGACGGCACGGACAACGCCCTCTGCGCCGCTGTCGTCTCCTCGATTCCCGACCTTGTCATCGCCCTTGCGACCCCTAGTGTGCCGACGGCGTGCAGCTCCGGGAGTGTGCTGGTGGCCGTGCGCAACGCTGGGTGCGGAACCGTACCGGCCGGGGTGGTCGTTCGGGTCACCGGCGATGCGTCGGGCCAAACCCAAACTGCCGGACCTCTTGGGGCCGGCGGAAGCGAGATTGTCAGCGTCACCCTGAACGAGGTGCTGTCTTGCGGGAGCCATCGGCTCACGGTCACCGTCGATCCGGCGGGCGGGATCTGCGAGTGCGATGACGGCAACAACGTACAGGTCGTCGACTTCTCCGTCGCCGACCCCGACGGGACGTTCTCGGACCTCGTCGCCGCGTGCCGCGGCGACGACACGTTCGACATCGAGGTGAACCTTGACAACGTCGGCGGTCAAGCGCAGACGGACATCGCCGTTGCGCTGTACGTCGACGGCGTTCGGCGGGAGGAGCGAACGCAGACCCTCGCTGCCGGCGCCTCGGTGAGCCTGGCGTTCGAGACGCAAGCCCTTCCGTGCGGAACGCCCCACTCGATGCGGGTCGTGGCGGACGGCGCGGACGCGTTCTGCGAGTGCGACGAGACGAACAACGAGGCGGAGGTGTGGGCGACGTGCCCGTGCCCGGCGCTTGTGACGACGAAGACGGTCGCCGGGATTCGACGCGCCGCGACTTCTGTCGGCACGAGCGGGCCGGTCGAGCCGGGCGATGTCGTCACCTACCGGCTGACCGTGACGAACGTCGGCGGTGGGACTGCGTTCTACGTAGGCATTGAGGACACCCTTCCGGATCCTCTCTCGTACGTCGCAGGGTCGGCGAGCGCCACGTGGCCGAGGGGGACGTCGACGGCCGATCCGGCTGGCGGGACGGGACCAGGCCTGACCTTCGGCCTGGCGGCGACCCTTGCTGCGAGCGAGGCCGTCTCCCTTGTCTACGACGCGCGCGTCGGAAGCGACGTGTCGCCGAACGTCGACTACGTCAATGCGATGAGCGCGACGGGGAGCGAGGGGACCGGCGCGCCGATCCCCGCCGACGCTTCGACGACCGTGCCGGCGGACATCGACCGGGACGACCAGAGTGCAGTGTCTTTGCGCGCCGTGGAGCCGGCGCTCGTCACGGCGAAGTCCGTTGCCTCGATCCTGCGGGACGGAGTCACGATTCCTGCCGCAAGCCGCGTCGCACCGGGCGACCGCGTGAGGTACGAGGTTCACGTGACAAACGCGGGTGGGGGGACCGCGTACGCCGTCCAACTCGTGGACGCGCTCCCCAACGGGTTCACCTACGTCGGCGGGTCGGCGAGTGCTGTGTGGCCAAGCGGCGCGTCGGCGGCAGATCCGCTTGGAGGATCCGGGTCGGAGCTTCGCTTCGAGCTCGGAGCTCAGGTACCGCCTGGAGGCGTCCTCACGCTGACCTTCGAAGGGCTTGTCACGCCCGGCGTAGACGAGATTGGCCCATACACGAACGTACTCTCCGCGACCGGCGTTGACGGAAACGGGACGCCGATCCCCGCCGACAACTCATCCGACGTGCCGGGCGACACGGACGCCGATGACGCGAGCGACGCCACGCTCCTTCCCGCGCGGCCGGCTCTGGTGACCGCGAAGAGCGTCGCGTCCATCGTCCGTGAAGGGGAGCCGATCTCGACGGCCGGCCCCATTGCGCCGGGCGACGTCGTCACGTACCGCCTCACCGTCGCGAATGTCGGTCGCGGTACGGCGTTCAACGTCGGCCTCGAGGACGAGCTTCCGCCGCCGCTCTCCTACGTGGGGGGATCGGCGACCGCATCGTGGCCGGGCGGGTCGGCGACGGCAGACCCAGTTGGGGTTCCGGGGCCGTCGCTCTCGTGGCCGCTGTCCGTTGCGCTCGGATCGGGCGAGGCGATGGCACTGGAATTCGACGCGCTCGTAGGCTCCGTGCTGCAAGGGTCGGCCTACGTCAACGCGATGACCGCGGTGAGCAACGACGCGACCGGCGCTCCGACGCCGACCGATCGGTCGGACGAGGCTCCCGACGACACCGACGCGGATGACGCGAGCGCCGTAAGCCTCCCCGCCATCATCCCGGCGCTGTCGGTGGACAAGGTCATCGTCGACGTGCACCGCGGCGGAGTCAGTCTCGGGGCGATCCCCGCCGCCGTGCCCGGAGACGTCGTGACCTACCGATTCACCATTCGCAACGTCGGGAACGGAGCCGCGTACAACGTCGACTTCCACGACGAGTTGCCGCCCGGCTTCGAGTACGAAACAGCGGCCCCGTACGGCGGCGGTTCGTATGCGATCAGCGCGCCAAGCGCGACCGGAGGGCTGGCGGTTCCCGATGGCGCGACTTCGTTCGCAACCTCGATGGACGCAACGATCGATGGGGGAGCGCAGCTCGTCGCGACCTACGCTGCGCGGATCACCGACGCGGCGGAGACCGGCGTCTCGCTCGAGAACGTGGCCGAGGCCGAAGGATTCAACGGTGCAGGCGTCGAGATCTCGGACGCGAATCCGGTCGTCGGCGACACGTTCGACGACGATGTAGAAGATGCCGACGCCGACGACACCGGGGTCGCCCCGATTCGCGTCGGGATGCCGGCCCTCGCCGTCAACAAGGAGACGCTTGACATCGAGCGTCGGGGCGTTTCGATCGGTGCCGCCGGTCCTGTGGAACCGGGCGACGTGATGGTCTATCGCTTCACGATCCGTAACGTAGGGACCGACGACGCGTACGACGTGGGGTTCGTCGATCTGCTGCCGCCGGGGATCGAGATGGAGGCTGCGTACGGCGTTGGGACGTTCACGGCCGACCTTCCTGCGACGGGGACGACGGCGCTCGGCTTCGCCGACGGAGCGGCCGGGTCGGTCGAGGCTCTGCTTGGAGTGCACATCGGTCGTGGGGGGACCCTGACGGCGACTTATCGGGTCCGGGTCACAGGCGACGTCTCCCAAGGCGACGCCCTGGTGAACGAGGCGCGGGCCCTTGGGCGGGACGTCGGCAGCGTGCCGATTCCTCCCGCGAACCCGACCGTTGGGGACACGTTCGACGACGACGAGGACGATCGGGACGCCGACGACATCGGAACCGAGACGATTTCAGTGGTCGAGCCAGCATTGGTGACAGAGAAGATCGTTGCCGACATCGTCCGCGACGGGGCGTCCGTGGACTCCGCGACGGCGGTTCGCCCGGGCGACGTCATCACGTATCGAGCCCGGGTGTCGAACGTCGGGCGGGGGACCGCCTACTCCATCAACATCGCAGACTCGCTCCCCGGCGGCCTCGTTTACCAAGGTCCGAGCCTCGCGACGTGGCCGGGGGGCTCGGTGGCGACCGACCCCTCGGGCGGGACGGGCCCAACCCTCACGTGGAATCTGGCGGCGACCCTCAAGGGGGGAGACGACCTCTTCCTGACCTTCGACGTCCGCGTCACGAACGACGCGGCGCGGAGCGCCACGCTCCTGAACGTCGTTCGAGCCAGCGGCGTCGACGGGTCCGGCATGCCGATTCCTCCGGACAATGCCGACGACGTCCCCGCCGACGATGATGCCGACGACGCAGACGGCGTGAGGCTCTCTGTCGCCCCTGACGTCCTCGCGACCGCGATGATCCCGGCTCTCGTCACCGAGAAGAGCGTCGCTCGCATCGTTCGCGGCGGAGAGACCGCGTTCGGCACCGTCGTCGAGCCTGGAGACCGCGTGACGTTCGAACTTGTCGTGCGCAACGTCGGAACCGGGACGGCCTATGGCGTGATCGTGACGGACAGCCTGCCGCCCGAGATGGGGTGCGTCGCGGGGACAACGTCCGCTCGATGGCCGCTTGGGGTGTCGTTCGACGATGCTTCCGGGATTCCAGGACCTGAACTGGAGTGGAGTCTCCTCGCGACGCTGCGCGCCGGCGAGTCGATCCGACTCACGTTCGAGGCGGTCGTTGCCGAGGGCATTCTCGACGGACAGACCCTCGTGAACCGGATGCAGGCGCGCGGAGAGGACGAGGCGGGAGCGCCGATTCCGACCGACCAGAGCGGCGGTGTTCCTGGAGACATCGACGACGACGCCGCCTCGGATCTCTTCCTCACGACGCGATCGTCGCTTCTGCAGGGCGAGGGAGGCTTGATCCAGGCCCCGATCCTTCGGAAGGACGTGGAGCGTCTGGGCGGAGCGCCGTGTCGGCAGGCGGAGCCGCTCGGAGATGACGTGTGGTTCCAGACCGACATCGCTCTCTACGCGTCGGCCGAGTTGGAGTGGCTGGCCGAGTCGGCGAAAGGCCCAGAGGTATCGCGTGAAACTCTGCTTCCGACGTGGCTGCGCGATGTGGCCGTCGAGGCGCGCCGCGTGGGGTTCGAGAACCTGGTCGAGGTGGAGGTCGGCTCGGGCATGGGGGTCCCTCTCGCGGCCGGGCCGCGGTTCCGCGACGCCATGGACGCGCAGAGCGCGCTCGAGCAAAGGCTAAACGATTGCGCCCGGGCCGTCGGGCTCGACCCCGCGGAACGTCCGTCCGACGAGCGGTGGACAGTGCTTGAGTATGCCGCAGGGGATCCAAGGTTCGCCTCCCGAAGCGCCGGAGCGAACCCTTGGCCGACGGGCGAGTGGGAGATCTACGATCGGCGCATCACACCAAGCGCCGTCGGCATGGGGCTACTGGCCCAGGCTCTTGAGGCCCGTCGTCTCCTTGAGAGCAGACTGTCGCAGGACCGGTACTTGGGGTGCGTTGTCGTCGAGGCGATGCGGAACAAGATCGCGAGTCTTGCCGAGCTGCGTGCTGCGCCGGGGTCGGCGAACGGCCTGCTCGCCCACGCGTACACGGCGACGTGGAGCGGACGCCGCGTCGCGTACACGGTCGTCGAGCCGCGCGTCGACTTGATCGATCAGGCCGCCCTCGCCTGGGGTCTCGCCGCGTTCGTCGAGTTCGCGGAGCTCACTCCTTCCCCGTGGCCGAGCACCCTCGGCTCGCTCGCGAGCGACGTGCGGGACGCGCGTAAGGAGCTGGAACGGGTTCTCGACGGAACGAGTCGAAGCCTGCGCGGCTTCGACGGCGCGCTCCGAGAGTCCACGGCCGACGTTGCGAGCACGGCTCAGACGACGACCCTTGGACTCCTCCTATCCGCCCTGAGCGATGTATCGAGGGTCGTGGGGGCCTATCCCAGCCTCGAGCGGCTCGCGGCACACGCTGCGATCCAGCTCTCCGGACGAGTAGGCTTGGACGGGCACCTCGATTCCACGATGTCCGGGACGGATGTTGCCGACGCGTGTGCGGCCATTCGGGGTCTTCTCGCGGCGTCGCGGATCCTCGGCGTCTCTGCGTACGAGACCACGGCCGTGCGAGTCCTCGAGGCCTTTGATCGCGGTTTCTGGGACGACGCCGTCGGCGCGTACGTCGAGGAGTCCGAGAAGACCGGCGCTGCGGCATGCCTCACGCCGCTCGATCTTGGCCTCGTGGTCGGTGCGCTTCGCGACGCCGCGACCGTGCTGCCGCGAGGTGAGGCCGATCGCGTCCTCGCGAGATTGGCAAGCCACGTGCGAGCGGTCGTCGACTCAGCCGCCCTGCACCTCGCAAACGCCGTACCTCAGGGCGGTGCGGGGACGTTTGTCGGAGATGGCACGGGATCCTTCGCGCCCGCTCGGGTGTTCGACGCACCGCTTGGATGGGCGTTCGTGTTCAAAGACCGTCTCTGCTACGCGAAAGGCGCGATGGGTGAGAACCCGTGTGTCGGCCTCGCCGTCGATGAGAGGGACGTCTACTACCAAACGGACTGGGCGATGTACGCGGGATACGAGATCGAAAGCGCGGCCGAATGGGCCGCGGATTACGCGGACGCGAACCTTACCGCCGCGATCCTCCACGCCGGCCTTGGACAACCGCTCGAAGGAGCCTCCGCGTGGCGCGCCCGCGCGGACGCGGCGGGGGCTGCAACCTCAGCGCTTCACCCCGTGTCGACGCCGTACGCCGGAGGCCATCCCGGCCTGGTCGAGGACACCTCGCTCGTGTGGGACGCGGCGACGTTCGACCTTCGGCGGACCGGATCTGCGCTCGGCATGACGCTCCTCCGGGAAGCACAAGAGCTAGCAGAGTTCGCAGACCGAGGCCTGAGAACAGACTCGGAGCAAACCTCGGCGGAGATCCTGCTCGAGTCCGCTCTCGAAACCCTGGATGCCGTGGGAGCCATCCTTGACGCGGCCGAAGCGGAGCTGGGCGTGCGCTACGTGCCTCGGGCCGTGCTGGCCGAACGCACAAGCGAGGCGTGGCGGATCACCGTCGTGGAACCGCAAAGCGGTCTCTTTGACCAGACCGCACTCCTGTGGGGGCTCTCCGAGCTTGCCTCCCTGGTCTCGCGCCCCGACGTTGCCCCCTGGCTCGTCGCGCAGGGGCGCTCGGGGGCCGACGTGGGCGCACGGCTGGCGGATGCCACGGATGCCGTTCTGGCTACGTTCATGCTTCACCTCGACTCGGCGACGGGAACGCTGTTGGACGAGATCCAGCGGACGTCGCGGGCATGGATCCTCGAGGCACGAGTCGACGAAACGACGCTGGCATTGGCAGTTCCAGCGCTCCTCGACTTCACTCGGTCCCCTCTTGCAGCGGGGCGAACCGACGAGACTCAGTGGGCGCGAGGACTCGTCCCGCTCCTCCTGGAGCACTTGGCGGGGCGGGCGAGCGAGGAGACCGAAGGTTCGTGCGAGATCGGCGGGCTCACCTCGCGGCTCGCCGCCCTGCGCGCCTTTGTTGCGGGGTACGAGGCGCTTGGCGACCCGCGTTGGGAGGAACAGGCGTGCGCGGCGTTCGGCCGACTGGTCGAGTTGGACTGGGATGAAGAGTCCGGGATGTACCGCGCGTCCGCCGACGCTCTGTCCTGGTGCTACACGCCCCTTGATCTTGGACTCCTCCTGGGGTCCCACGCGCGGTTTGCAGCGCTCCTCGACATCGGGCGCGCAGCGGATGTTGAAACAAAGATGCGGTCAAGCTTTTTGCGCTGGTCGGATGCGGCGAAGATGCAGCTGTCGTCGCTCTCACAACGAAGGGAGAACGGGGGCGGCACGGGGTACGCGCCGGTGTTCGATCGCCGCGTCTGTCTCCGCCGAGTTCGTGGCGTTGTCGGCGCTGACTACGCCCGGCCTGGGGATCTGGTCCGATACAGGATCACGGCCGACAACCCGACCGAGTCGACGTGGACCGATCTTGTTCTGGTAGACGCGCTTCCCGAAGGCCTCGTGGTACTGGATCCGGCGGGGCCGCCGACTGGAGCCACCCTCTCGTGGCCGACGGACTCGCTTGGGCCGGGCGAGACGAGATCGTGGGCGATCCTCGGCCGGATCCCCACGGACGCACCTCCGGGCGTCGTCTACGAGAACTGCGCGACCCTCTCGTACCGAAGCGAGAGTGGCGTCGAGCAGAAGCCGCGCCGCGCGTGCGCCGAGACGCGCCTGGAGGACCCTCCGGCGGAGTCCCGCAAGGCGGCCTGGTGGGTCGACCTGCCGGACTACGACACGGCGGAGGCCATGTACCTGTCGGCGATCCTGACGGGGATGTCCGACGCCGGATGGTCGAACGAGCCCCGCGGTCTGGAGTACGCGTTTGGCAACCTGGCGACGCTTCTCGTGGACTCGGAGCTCGGCCTCACGTCCCGCGAGGTGGGCGGAAGCCCGGCCGTGATCGGGGAGGATCTCGCCGCCGTGTCCGGCGGGCCCTGCGGCACAGCGAGGGTCCTTGACAATGTCGTCCTGATTCCGTTCCGAGGAGGCAAGCCCGTCCTCGGGACCGAAAACGGATTCCGAGCCAAGGACGCGACGATCACGGCGGCGGCGCTCGGCCAGACGCTCGCCATGGAGGCGGCGGCCCTGCGTGCCTACGCTGCGGAGAGCGACGCGTGGTCGCAGGCCATGAAGAAGCTTGTGGGCGACGTCGTCGACTTCCAGCTCGCGTGGATCGATGAACACCGGGTTGGGGGCGCGGGTGCACCGCGATACGTGCCGCGATCGATCCGGGTCGTCGATGGGGTTCCGCCGATTGAGCTTGTTGTCGACGACGGGGCGAGCGACTTGTACGGCCAGGCGTCGCTTCTGTGGGGACTCGAACTCCTTCGGGAAGCCCGAGGTGAGGGGGAGACCGTCGATCGGCTGCTCGAGGCGACGTTCGACCGAACTATCGACCACGGCCTTTCGGAGCCCGGAACGTACACGGCCCTTCTTCCCGCCGGCGCGGCGACGTCCGCGGTATGGATGGACCTGGAGCTTGCTGCGCGCGCGTTCTCCCAAGTCGCACGCGGCTCGTCGACCCGTTCAGGCCCGGCTGCAGCGCGATTGGGTGACCTTTGTCGAGCCGCTGCAGCAGCCCCGATCCCGACCGACCCCGCGGAAGCGATGGCTTTGCTTCGCGTCCTTCTCTACTCGGCGTCGCTCTCGGACGTATCCATCCCCGCCACGGCGATCGGAGCGCTGTGGAGCGCCGTTCGCGAGCGTTTCTGGTTGCCGCTCTACGGGCTCCCCGGCGATCGAACGCTTCCCCCGTCGGAATGGACGTTCTCGCCGCGGAAGACGGCCGTGCTCCTTGACGCGCTCTCGGCCCTGACCGACCTTGGGTTGGCAGTTCCCGGCGACGTCGATCGTGCCTTCGAAAGGATCGTCGAGGCGGGGAGGATCCAACTCGTGGCGCCGCCCACGGGGTACGGCCGAAGTACGCTTGTTCCAGCCCCGACCCACATCGCCCCCGTGTTCGGGCAGGAGACAACGGTCGGCGGGTGGCGGCGAACCCCCATCGTGGGTGCGCCCGACATGGAGGATGGGTTCCTGTTGTTCACGATCGATCTCTCCGTACCGGCGCGCCTTGGACCCGTCCGATCCTTGTCGATCGACTGTGCGTTAGGCCTCGTCTACGTTCCTGGGTCGGCTCGATTCGAGAACGAGCGAGGCGAGTGGGTTCTCCTGGATCCGCCCGTGTCCACTCCGCTTCGGTTCGAGATCTCGCGGCTGGACCGCGCAGCGCGCGTCGAGTACCTGATGTGGTGGTCTGGGGGAGAGTGGGCGAACTCGATCGGCGGAGAGTGGATCGACCCGAGTGGACGTGTCGTTCCGTGGATTCCGTAGGATGAACAACCTGAACGTGGCGTGAACTGAGATCGGAGTCTGAGGTGAAACGGGGGCGGATTCCCCGCCCCCGCTTCATGCAGCTCTTGGTATGCTCCAGCGCCGTGACTAGTCCGTCGTCGCGGTGTACTGAATGACCAGGTTGTAGTTCCCTTCCGGCAACGTTGCCAGATCGCTCTCGTCGAGCGTCATTTCGTAGGATACGTTCACCTCGTGAACGCCCCACGTCCCCGACGTTCGGTCGAACGTCAGAGCTAGAACGCTCGCGAGCGTTGCTTGGCTCGCATCGCTCGGCAGCGTCGATTGCGCCCACAGAATCGTGCTCGCGATCGACCAACTGGTTGTGCTCAGCACGACCATCTCAGTGTCGTTCGACCCCGCGTAGCTCCCCACCCCAGCGATGTCGCCGAAGCTCACGTCGCCGTTGCCGACGACCGAGAGGGAGATCCACGACAGAATCGAGAACGACGCGTTCACGGACACCGAGTCCGAGGCCGCCGACACACCTACTGCCAGTCCGACGACTGACACCACGACCGCCATCGCAATACCGAAACCCTTAAGCATCCTCATCCGAAAGCACCTCCTAATGGTTATTCGTTCGAGCGCATCTAGCGGCTCGGCCACCATTAGGCGCCGCGGCAACCCGACTACCTCGGTCGCCCGAGGCTCGTAGCTTTGCGTCCCAGGGTCACCCCTGGTTTGCCCTTGTCACGTAGACCCGCTTGCGCGAGTCCCGCCTGGAAGGTCCGTAGCTTTGCGTCCCACTCTTTCGAGCGGTTTGCCTTTGGTAGATGCTTCGAGTGAGGATATGACCGCATTGCGACGGACCGCCCGCCGCAATCTTCGAATCGCTTATCCATCAACCCTTCGCGTAGGGAGCTTCTCCCCGCGCCTGTCTCAGTTCACTTGTCAAGGACCGGCACTCTGATTCTGCCCTCTCGATCGCCTCCCTAGACACGCACCCGACGTGGCTTCCGTACCCGGGCGAGGGTAGCGATCGCCGCCCTCGGGCGCGGCCTGCGCGGTGCTCGCGAAAGGAGAGAAACGGGAGTTCGGCGACGTACCCGTGTCCCTTCCGCGGTCGGGCGCGGTCCGTAGACTCGCCTTCGGGAGGCCATGGATGTACCGAAGTTCAGTGAAGAAGTTCGTTCAGGGGGTCCTCTGCCTGCTGGATGAGGGGCGCGACGTGCGCTTTGCCGACGTCGCCGACCGCCTCCAGGAGTACACGATCGACGACATTCTGCGGATGCTTCGAGTCGGCAAACCCCACGCGATTCACGATGGGATTCCTGACGAGGACTGGACCGCCATCATGGACTACATCGGGCGGTTCACAACGGCCCACGGGCGCCG
>JAPLGD010000020.1 GCA_026390345.1 Candidatus Bipolaricaulota bacterium
ACGGTGGTTCGCGCCTACGAGCAGCTCGCCCGCGAAGGCCGAGTCGAGGGACGCGTGGGGATGGGAACCGTCGTCCGGTGCTGTCCCCGCCCTTCGTCGGAGGACAGGATCGACTGGAACCTACTCCTCACGCCCCGCGTCCAGGAGCCGGATTCCGAGTACCGCCAGGTGTTCCGAATGCTGTCGCAGACCGATCTCCTGTCCTTCGCCGGCGGCCTCCCGTCTCCCGAGTTCTTTCCGGGCGACGCGTTCCAGCAGCTGTCCGACGAAGTCCTCCGCCAGCAAGGAACCAAGCTTCTCCAATGGTGCCCGATCGAGGGGTATCCGCCCCTGCGCAGCTGGATCGCGGATCGGCTGGGCTGTTCCATGGAGAACGTGATGGTCCTATCGGGGTCGACCCAAGGGATTCACCTGCTCGCCCAGGCATTCCTCGAGCCCGGCGACACGGTTCTCGTCGAAGCTCCGACGTACGCGGGCGCCATCCAGGCGTTCCGCGGAGCGGGAGCGCGGATCGTGTCGATCTCCAGCGGCGCCGACGGAATCGACCTCGATCGTCTCGAGGCGATCCTCGATCGGGTGCGCGCCAAGTTCCTGTACGTGATCCCGACGTACCACAACCCGACCGGGGGCTGTCTCCCCGTCGCGAAACGCGAGGCGCTCCTCGCGCTCGCGGCACGGCACGGGCTTCCCATCGTCGAGGACGACCCCTACTCCACGTTGCGCTACGACGGACCCCAATTCCCGACGCTGTACTCGCTCGACCGTGACGGCTGTGTGATCTACCTTTCGACGTTCTCGAAGTCCGTGTTCCCGGGGCTTCGGATCGGCTGGCTCGCCGCCCCGGCGAAACTCCTGCCCCGCCTCGTGAGCCTCCGAAACGTGATTGACCTGTTCACCAACAGCCTCGCCCAGGGAAGTCTCTACGAGTTCTGCAAGCGCGGGATGTTCGACGCCCACCTGCAGCGGGTTCGCGGGGAGTACGGTGTACGGCGGGACGCGATGGCCGTCGCTCTGCGACGCTACGCCCCCGACGTGTCGTTTGACGTTCCGCTCGGCGGGCTCTTCATCTGGGCGAGAATCCCGGAGGAGATCGACGCCCGTCAACTACTGGAAGAGGCCATCGACCTTCATCTCGGGTTCATCACCGGCTCGCTCTTCTACGCCGAACCGAACGGGCGCGACCGAATCCGCCTCTCGTTCGCTTGCCATCCCCCCAACGCCATCGCCGACGGAATGAGGCGTCTCGGTCTCGCGTTGCAGCGCTCGCTCTCATCGGAGCGCGCCCTCTCTGCGGAAGGAAAGGCCCGCGAGGCGGCGATTCCCCGCTTCGTCGTGTAGTTCGGAAGGAGCCCGATGGAGATCAAGAACCGCTACGCCTACTTCGAGGGCCGAATCGCGCCGATCGGCGACGCCAAGGTCAGCATCATGACGTCTGCACTCAACTACGGCCTCGCCGTGTTCGAGGGGATTCGTGCCTACTGGGATCCGGCGCAGCGACGACTCCTCGTCTTCCGCCTTGACGACCACCTCGAGCGCTTCTGGCAGAACGGCCGAATCCTCTGCATGGAGCCGCCCGCACCTCGCCATGCGATCGCCGCGGCGATCGCCGAACTCCTGCGGCGCGAGGCGTTCCGCAGCGACGTCTACCTCCGCCCCTTGCTGTACAAGTCGACGTGCGAAATCGGCCCGCGTGTCCACGACAACCGGTGCGACGTATCGATCTTCGCCACGCCGCTCGATCGATACGTGAACACCGAGGATGGGATCACGGTGGTTGTCTCGTCGTGGCGCCGTGTCAGCGACGCGGCAATCCCCCCGAGGGGCAAGATCTCGGGATCGTACGTAACGGCCGCGCTCTCGAAGTCGGAGGCTCTCCTCGCCGGTGCCGACGAGGCCGTCCTCCTGAGTGAGAGTGGCACCGTCTCCGAGGGCACCGTGTCCAACCTCTTTCTCGTCCGCGACGGGGTCTTGATCACACCTCCGATCTCCGCGGGAATCCTCGAGGGGATCACGCGACGCACCGTCCTCACCCTCGCCGCCGAACTCGGAATCGAGGTGGCGGAGCGAACCGTTCTGCGATCGGAGCTGTACGTCGCAGACGAAGTCATGTTGACGGGAACCGCCACGGAGGTGGCGCCGGTCATCGAAGTGGACCGACGGCCCGTCGGAGATCGGACGCCGGGCCCCATCGCTCGCCGGCTTGCGAAGGCGTTCGACAACGTCACGCACGGACGCTCGGACGGCCACGCCGACTGGTGCACACCCGTCTCGCTCTAGGCGTCTCCCGGAAGCCTACAAAGGGCGGCGCCCAGCCGAGGCGCAAAGCGAGGCGGCGCGGCCGATCGCGGTCCACGCCGTCCGTTCGTAGACAGACTGAAGCATGGCCACGATCTCGCCGGCCCCCGCGTCGGACGGAAGGACGAGGCGTCGCATCGGAATCGGCTCGCCCACGTAGAACCGGATCGGCTCTCGGAGAGGGGCTCTGTGACGTCTCCCGCGCAAGAGCCGATACACCCTGCGATTTGACGAGCCGGCCTCGCGCACGGGGACGAGCAGCGCGTCGGACGCGCGCAACGAGTCGACGAGCCGACCGAGCCCCGGATACCAGCGTCCGTTCTCCCGCCCGCCGTTCGGGAAGATGGCGAGGGCTCCCCCGGCGAGCACGTGCCGAACTCCCTCGTCGAGCGCCGCGCGGTTCACCCGCCGCGCCTCCTCTTCATCGACAAGGCCGTCCAATCGCCGGAGCGCTGAGACGGACAGGGCGTGGGCCGGACTTGCGAGGCCCCGGCGCCGCGCCGACACAAGGTGCGTCGGCTCCAGCGGAAGAACGTACGGAGTCATGCTGGGCACGAGCGTCGTCACGTAGCGGTGAGCCAGAATCCGGAGGTCGTCCCGCTCCAGCGCGGCAGCCAGCAAGAACGGAGTCAGCATGGACGGGTGGTTTCCGAACACGAGGAGCGGCGACCGCTGCAGCGGTCCGCGTGCGCTCTCGAGCATCGGGATCTCCCACCAGTCGGGAAGCCGCGAGAGAAGCGACAATGCCGCGTCCGGCAGGCTCTCCCGACACAGCGCTCTCTCCAGTTCGGACCCGAGGTGGAGAAGCGCCGCCATCGGGCACAGGCGCTCGATGGCCGACGATGCCCGTCGGTAGGCCGCCGATCGCTCAGCGTTGCGAAGGTGCTCCTCTCGGACCGCGGGGAGGCCGCCATGCCGGTATGCAGACCGTAGGCGAGAAAGCGACCGACGCAGCCCTCGGCCACGCGTGTCGCTCCAGATCCCAGGCTTCACTCCGACCGCTTGCCAGACTGCGCCGCGGCTTGCCAGGCGGCTGCAGCCTGCGTCGGCATCGCCGAGCGACGTATCCGCGACGGCGGCGACTTCGGACAGCGTGGCGGTTCCGCCGCTCACGAGAAGAGACGCGATGGCCTTGCCTTGGTCTTCGGGCACCCCGAGGGATGCGCGAAGGTGGACCGCCAGGTCGCGGCAGTAGATCGGACCTCGTGTACGCACAGGCTACTCCGCGTGCCGCCGCTCGAGGGCGGCGATGAGATCCGGGCTCTCCTTCTCCCACCGCGCGATAAACTCGGGCATCTGCTCGATGATGAACCGGGAGAAGGTCGCCATCTCGATGAGAGGGCGCTTGGCCTCGAGCGGTTGGCCCCGCAAGAGATCGAGGCCGCGCTCTGCCATTTCGAGGTGATCGCCGAAGTTGGCGCGCTGATCGAGGTACAGCCGCGCCCACAGGTTCCGCTTGAGGCTGAAGTAGCGCCGGCGATCCCTGGGCCGGGCCGTTTTCTCAATGATCCCCAACTGCAGAAGGTCCTTCATTGCCATGCTGATCGCTCCTCGGCTCACCTGAAGCTCCGCCGCCAGGTTGTCGATCGTGCGCTCGGTTGGCTGGGAGACAAGCAGAAGGCCCATCACCCGCCCCGCCATCGCGGACGCCTGGTGCTCGTCTGCCATGTGCTCACCAAACGCGGCGGCGAACTCCCTCACCTTTCGGTTTGACTGCTCCACGCCATCACCTCCGGAGTCACGCAGGATCATAGCCGCTATGTCGGTTATGTCAAGCA
>JAPLGD010000115.1 GCA_026390345.1 Candidatus Bipolaricaulota bacterium
AAGGGGTAGACGAAGCCCGCACCGACGCTCGCCCGGACCTCACGAATCGGCAGCGTATAGCCCGACGGGACGCCCTTCCAAGCCGGGTCGTGGGATAGGGAGAGGTGAGTCTTCGCCATGCAGACCGGCAGGTTCCCGTAACCGAGCGCCTCGTACCGGTCGATGGATGCCTCCGCTTCGTCGGCGTAGGAGACCCCGTCCGCCCCGTAAACCTCACACGCGATGATCTCGATCTTACGGCGCAGGGGCAGCTCGAGTGGATAGAGGAACCGAGGCGCCGCGGTCTCTTTGCACGCGGCGGCGACGGCGTCGGCAAGCTCGAGGGCTCCTTCTCCGCCGCGCGCCCAGTGGTCGGCGAGCGCGCACACCGCTCCGGCCGACTGCGCCGCTCGCCGGACGCTCACAAGCTCCCGCTCCGTGTCCGACGGGAATCGGTTCACGGCCACGACGACCGGAACGCCAAACTTCCGCGCGATCTCAACGTGTCGAACGAGGTTCGCCGCTCCGCGCTCCACCAGTCCGACGTCTTCGCGGACGTACGCGTCGGGCAGAGCACGCCCGGGACTCACGGCCGGTCCGCCGCCGTGCATCTTGAGCGACCTCACCGTGGCGACGACTACGACGGCCGAAGGGGCGAGCCCGCTCGCGCGGCACTTGATGTCGAAGAACTTCTCCATGCCGATGTCCGCTCCGAACCCCGACTCGGTGACGACGTAGTCCGCAAGCCGAAGCGCGACCCGATCGGCGATGATCGACGAGTTGCCGTGCGCGATGTTAGCGAACGGTCCGGCGTGGACGAACACTCCCTGTCCCTCCAGCGTCTGCATCAAGTTGGGGTGGATCGCGTCCTTGAGGAGAACCGTCGCCGCGCCGGCGACGCCGAGGTCCTCGGTCGTCACCGGGGATCCGTCGGGGCGAAACGCGACCACGATGCGCCCGATGCGGCGGCGCAGGTCGTGGAGGTCCGCGGCCAGGGCGAGGCACGCCATCAACTCCGACGCCGGCGTGATGTCGAATCCGGACTCCCTGGGAATGCCATCCTGCTTCGCGCCGAGGCCCACCGTGACGTGACGCAGCGCTCGATCGTTCACGTCGAGAACCCGCCTCCACGTCACAGCGCCTGGATCGATCCCGAGTCGCTTGAGACCCCGCGCGCTCAGTCCCGCATCCGAGAAGTCGCGCTCGTGCATCATCCGCGTGTCGAGGGCCGCCGCAATGAGGTTGTGGGCAGCGCCCACGGCATGCATGTCTCCCGTGAGGTGGAGGTTGAAGTCCTCCATCGGAATCACCTGAGCGTGCCCGCCGCCCGCCGCACCTCCCTTGATCCCGAACGTGGGGCCCTGCGAAGGCTGTCGAATGCAGGCGACGGCCACCGCGCCGCGCTTCGCAAGCCCCTGGACGAGGCCGAGGGTCGTCGTCGTCTTCCCCTCGCCGAGCGGCGTCGGCGTAATCGCAGTGACGTCGATGTACTTCCCGATCGAGCTTCCGACCCGCCGTTCGACGGCGTCCGCCCTCACCTTCGCCTTGTACTCGCCGAACAAGATGAGCTCGTCGCGCGCGAGTCCGAGATCGGCCGCCACGGCCTCGATCGGTCGAGGCTTCACGCTTCGGGCAATCCGCAGGTCTTCGTTCATCGTCCCTCGCTTGACGCGGTCAAGAGTCCGCAGAGTCTACGCGCCGACGCCCCCGCTCTCCACGGGACGCGCCTGCGGACCCACGACGTAGAGATCGGTCAGGAGCACGTTCAGGAGGGCCAAGAGAACGCCGGAGACGACGACGGAGAGGATCCCTGTCGCGACCTCCGAGGCGAGCAGGGTCAGGAGTACGTCGACGCCCAGCAAGACCCCGTAGAAAAGAACCAGAGCGATCGCCGCCCATAGAGCGGTCTTACCATCCTTGGTGCGCTGGAAGCTGGTGCGCACGGCGTGCACGGATTTCGCGCCGTCGAGGACGATCGACTGCTTGTAGAGAACGGCCCGAACTCCGAAGTACACACCCGGCACGATGAGAGCGAGGGCTCCGATCACGGCGCCCGCACCCACGAGGAGCTGGCCGACGAACAGGCGGGGAAAGGCCGCGATCGTCGTCGACCCGACGGCCGTCGGGGACCCGTCGCTGACGGCGGCCCACTGGACGACGAATCCGTGGTACAGGGGCGAGAGCAGAAGGGTGGTTGCGACGGTCACGACCCAGAAGGATGCCTCGACATCGAGGATTCCCGCGTTCAGCCCGGCGGCGTAGAGAGCCGCCGCGTAGAGAAGCGACGCCCCCAACACCGCGGGATGCAAGGCTCGGCGCACCGTTCGCCTAGCTCGCTCCAAGGTTCTCGCCCTCGTCCCTCAGAATCGCGTCGAGGCGCATGCCGCGCTCGACCGTCTCGTCGATCACGAACCGGAGTTCCGGCGTATGACGCAGGGACAGGCGCTCCGCCAAGAGCGATCGGTAGAAGCCTCGATCCTGGGCGAGGGCTCGTTCCACGTCCTTCGGATCCGCGTCCGCGCCAAGGGCGACATACACCTTGGCGTAACGGCCGTCCACGGAGAGCCGGACGTCCATGACGGTCGGGAACGCGGCCCGTACGACCGGGTCTCGGCTTTCGAACTCAAGGATCGCCGAAAGCTCCCGCTGAATATCCTCCCGCGTCCTCGCCTTTCGCCGAGAGCCGCTCACAGAAACTCCTTCTCCGCTTCGACGATCTCGAACCCATCGCCTCGCTCGATGCGTCGTTCGAGCAAAGACAGAGCCGCGTCCGTCACCTTCGCGTTGTTCGACACATGGGCGATTCGGAGCACCGCGCGGTCGAGGTCGGTCGAGCCGTCCAGCTCACAGACGGCGAACGCCGCGCCGGACCGCAGCACCTCGGCCTCGAGATGCCGAAGGATCGAGCGCTTCTCCTTGATGGACTGCACGGAGTAGAGACGGTACGAGAGCGTGAGCAGCCCGACTTTCATGTCGCGCTACCGCTCGATCTCCTTCAGGTCGAAGGCGATCAGCTTGTCTCCGATCTCGATGTCGTCGAAGTCCTTCAGGTGGATGCCGCACTCGCGGCCCGCCAGGACTTCCTTCGCGTCCTCCTCGAATCGCCGCAGCGAAGCGATTTCGCCGACGAACATCTCCTTGTCGCCGCGAAGGACCCGGACGTGGCTGCGACGAGTGATCTTCCCCTCGACGACCGCGCAGCCTGCCACGCGGCCGGACGGAATCTTGAACAGGTTCCGTACCTCGACGACGCCGGTCTGAACTTCTTCAAACTCGGGAGCGAGGCGCCGCTTCAGAGCACGGCTGATCTCGTCCACGAGGTCGTAGATGATCTCGTACGAGAGGACGACGACGCCCTGCTGCTCGGCCATTCGCGCCGCCTTGGTGTCCGGCTTCACGCCGAACCCCACGACGAACGCGTCCTGAGTCACGGATGCGGCCAGCAGAATGTCGCTTTCGGTGATCCCTCCGACTCCGGCGTGAAGGATCCCGAGCTCCACGCCCTCGATGTGAAGCGTGTCGAGCTCTCGCTTTGCCGCCTCGAGGCCTCCGGTCGAGGACGCCTTGAGGACCAGTTCCAGGCGAACCCGCTCCTCGGCGTTCGCGAACAGCTCATCCAGGGTCAGAACGCGGCGGTCTCGCTTCGGCTTCAGGGCCTCCGCTTGCTTTGCGGCCGCCGACTTCGCTTCGGCCTGGCTTTGGACGACCGCCACAGTCGTCCCGACCATCGGAACCTCGCCGAATCCGAGAATCTCCACCGCCTCGCCGGGCTTCGCGGATACCCGGCGAGTCCCGGTCTCGTCGAGAAGCGCCTTGACACGGCCCCATGCACCGCCGGCGACGACCCAATCCTTGTCACTCAGGGTTCCATTGCGAACGATCGCCGTGGCCACCGGGCCCCGGCCGACCGACAGGTGGCTCTCGATGATCACGGCTTCCGTCGCACCCTTCGGATCGGCGCGCAGATCCTCCATCTCCGCGACGAGGAGAATCATCTCCAGGAGTTCCTCGATGTTCGTCCCCTGAAGCGCCGAGATCTCCACCGTGATGGTGTCTCCGCCCCACGCCTCGGGCGTCAGCCCGTGCTGGGCGAGGTCTCCCAAGACCTTGTTCACGTCAGCGTTCGGCTTGTCGATCTTGTTGACGGCCACAACCATCGGGATCCCGGCCGCGCGGATGTGATCGATCGCTTCCACCGTCTGCGCCATGACGCCGTCGTCGGCCGCCACGACGAGCACGGCGATGTCGGTCGCCTGCGCCCCGCGGGCCCGCATGCCCGTGAACGCCTTGTGGCCCGGCGTGTCGATGAACGTGATCTTCTTCCCGTGAAGGTCGACCTGATACGCGGCAACACCTTGTGTGATGCCGCCCGCTTCCTTCTCCGCCAAGTGCGAGCTGCGGATCGCGTCAAGCAACGTCGTCTTCCCGTGGTCGATGTGTCCGAGGACCGAGACGACAGGCGGACGAGGATCTCCGTAATGAGGAACGCGCACCCTGGGTGCCTTCGCCGGCGCTCCGGCGGTCTCGGGCTCAGCCTTCGCGACCTCCGGCTCGGGCTTCCCGGTCGGCTTGGGGGCCGCGGCCTTCTCCGCCGGCTTCTCTTCCGCGGTCGCCTTCTTGCCTTCCTCTCGGTACAGGTTGAGGATGAGCGTGTACTCGTCGTCGTCGACCGAGTTCGCCGCCTTCATCCCGGAAAGGCCCATCTCCTCGAGCTTCGTGACCAAGTCCTTGCTCGAGACTCCCAGTTCGCGTGCAATCTCGTAGATTCTCTTCCGGCCCAAAGATCTTCATCCTTTCGCTTCTGGAGATGGATCGGCGCGGCACTGACTATACGAAATCGGCTTGGATTCGTCAAACGCGGCGCCGCGCTTCCCGCCGCCGGTTCAGGCTCTCGCAGCGACCCCGATCTACTCCGCCGGTGCGGGCGCCCCGCTCTCCCGCTCCGCCAACCAAGCCTTCACCTTCTGGATGTCCAGCCACGTCAAGTACTTCGGACTTCCCTTGTCCCGCGACGGGTACCGAAGCAGGTAGCTTGGGTGGAACATCGGGAAGAGGAGGATGTCCCCGCGCCACGAGTAGAACGTTCCCCGCGATTGGGTGATCCCCGGAGCGTCCGGCTTGAGCCACTGAGTCGCCGTGTTTCCCAGGGCCACGACGAGCAACGGCTGGATGAGAGCAATCTGCGCCTCGAGGAACGGCGTGCATGTCTCCATCTCACCCCGGGCGGGAACCCGATTTCCCGGAGGGCGGCACTTCACGATGTTCCCGATGTACACGTCCTCTCGAGCGATTCCGACCGAGGCGAGAACCTCATCGAGCTTCTGTCCCGCCGGACCGACGAACGGACGGCCCGTCGTGTCCTCAACCTCACCCGGTCCCTCTCCGATGAACATCACGCGGGCGGTGGGGCTTCCCTCGCCGAATACGACGTTCGCTCGAGACGCCGCGAGAGGACACGCCGTGCACGAGAGGACTCGCGATCGCAAGGACTCAAGGGTAACCGCCGCTGGGGCGTCGGGACTCTGCTTCACCATCGCCTCCCGCAGGCACCGCACGCGAATGCGCGTAGGGCGCGTCGAGGCCAAGACAAGAGCGGACAGCGGGACTCGAACCCGCGACCCTCAGCTTGGGAAGCTGATGCTCTACCAACTGAGCTATGCCCGCAAGGCGAAACGCAGTATAACGGCCATCCGTTCACGCGTCCAGTGTACGGCATTCGCCTCGACAACAGCCGCCAAACGCTCCCAAAAGGGGGAAGTATGGCGGTCGTTCAAGAGCCGGGCTTCGGGGAGGCGAGGGACCTCTTTGCTATGTACTGCAAGGCAAAGGGCCTGTCTGCTCGTACTCTGGAAACGTATCTCGCTTCTCGCAGTCAGGCCGTACGGAGGGCATTCCGTCGCCCCAGGACATCCGAGCGTTCGTCGCGTCCCTGCTTGGTCGTTCACTCGCCAGGACCACCATCAGTATCAGACTTCGTTCCATACGCTGCTTCTTCAACTTCCTGGCCCGCGAGGAGGTCATCAGCACTAGCCCCATGGAGTGCGTCGATATCCCGAGACTCCCGTCCAAGTATCCAGAGGTCTTGACCGAGCCTGAGATCAAGGCAGTCGTGGCCGCGGTGAGACAGAAGACCTGGAATGGGATCAGAAACCGCGCAATGCTTCTGACCTTGCTGGATACGGGCGTGAGGCTTGGCGAACTGATAGCCCTCAACCTCGGAGACCTGGACCTTGGGGCGGCGAGAATCCGGATTCGAAGCGGAAAGGGCGAGAGGGAGAGGTACGTCTTTGTCGGGCGCGTTGTGCTTCGCTCCCTTAGGGGATGGATCGACACCCGAGGCCACGGGCAAGAGTTCTGGCCGCTATTCGTGACGCGTGGGGGCCAGCGGCTTGACCGCCGAAACGTTCAACGGATCTTGGAGCGGATCTCCGCCAGGGCAGGACTAGGCGGCAAGCACATCCACCCGCACTTGCTTCGCCACACGTTCGCCACGCACTACATCATGAATGGCGGCGATCCGTTCTCTCTCCAGCGGATTCTCGGCCACTCCGATATCCAGACGACGATGATCTACGTCAACCTCGCTGGGGTGGGACTGAAAGAGGCGCATGCTAAGGCAAGTCCCGTTGATGCGCTGTTCGGGGGCCCCTAGCTGGCGTGCCTCCTAGGGGGCGTGGTCGAGGCAGTCGATCTGGCAGACTCTGTGCTCGGGAGGAACTTGGCCCCTTGGGGCAATGGATGAGCCTCCTATCGTGTCGACCTACACCTGACCGCCAGACCCGGAATCGGCAGCACCCCCTAATAGGGGGGTGTTGCTGCCGATTCGATTCCGAAGGTGTCGGCCAAGTTGCCGTCCCAATCAACCTGGATGTTCTCGTTGTACGGCTAGGATCTGGAATACGCGTCGTCCCGGCAGTAGCTATTGCCGATTCTGCCGACTGCCGATACAGGCTTCGCCGTCAGCGGTGATGACCTTCCAGACCTTGCGGTTCTCCGCGTCTCGTTCGTACGTTATTCGCCGTTCCGTCTCCAAGCATTTTAGGTAGCCGCTGATAGTCCGTCCCTTGCAGCCGGTAAGCTTCTCCATCTCCTTCAACCCTAGCGGGCCATCGGCGGCAATCACGCCAAGAAGCTTCTCGGAGTCAAGCTTGCGGTTGCCGTGCGTGAGTATGCCCTGGGGTATGAAGGTGAGCGTCGCCTCGTCCAGCGAAAGAAGCTGCGGTGGCGGAGACGGAGTGTGACGGAACTCGTGGTGTACCGCCAATCCGTCCTGCCGGTGTTCCAGGACCAGGCTCGCGCTGACAATGCCATGTAGCGCACTGGTCCCACGCGCCTCTTCCGCCGATCCTGCCCGCGCGCCTTGGCCGGACTTCCTCTTGTAGTGAACGAGCACGATGCTGGCTCCCGTCTCCTGTCCGATGTTCAACAACCCATCAATGACCGGCCTCATCTCTTTGGAGCTATTCTCGTCGCGGTCGTGGAAGAGGTAGAGCGGGTCGATCACAATCAACACGACGCCATTCTCGTGCGCGAAGCGGATGATTCGTCGCCGTGCCGCCGCGTTGTCCAGCTTGATCCCCTCCGCGCCAGGCTGCGGATGCCAGGGAAAGATAGGAGGTCTGGCGTCGTCCGGGAGCATCTTGGCGAGGCGCTCAGTGACGAGTCCTACCCCACCCTCGCCCGTTAGGTAGAGCACGGGCCCCGCAATCGTCTCCCAGCCGAGAAACGGCTCTCCCCTCGCGACTGCAACAGCGAGGTTTAGGCAGAAGATGGTCTTCTGGTCCTTCGGAGATCCAAGGACAAGCAGTATCCCGCCCTTGGGAAGAACCCCCGCGATCACGTCATCGCGAGGTGGTACCCCTTGTTCGAGGAGGGAGGCAATTGAGCAGGGAGAGAAGACCTCCCGTCCAATGCTGGTCGTGGTCAGGCCGTCAATAACCTCCTGGGATCGCGCCAAAAGCTCTTTGACGCTTTGTCTCTCGTCGTACGCCAGTTCCGTCAGCTCAGTGCTGGCAGTGATGACGCTCCTGCGGAGTGCCTTGTCATGCACGATCTGGGTGTAGTGCAGAACCTGGGCGTCAATGGTGTTGTACTTCCGCAACTCGCTCAGCCGCAGGCGCCCACCCACCTTCTCGGTCAGCCCAAGCTCGTCGAGGCGATTCGCGACGCTGATAGTGTCAGTCGGCAGACCGTCTGCATGCATCTCCTTCATCGTACGAAAGAGGACTTGGTCTCGGGAGTGGGTGAAATCCTCAGGTCTCAGCTTCTCCACTACGGGGAGAGCGTCAACTTGCGGTCCGAGAAGCAGCGTTCCCAGGATGGCCTTTTCGGCTTCCTCGTCCCTTGGAAGGCGGCGCGGCTCAGTCACGGGCACCTCCTTCTGTTTCCCAGAACCTCCAGTTGTCGAGCCCTAGTGCGCCAGATCATCCGCTCCCCATCGCCAACGACTGTTCCCGCGTGAGGCTCCCATCGCGCCCACTCACCCAAGCAGATCATGTCCCCCCCTAGAGCGGTTTGAGCATTCAGTACCTCTCAAAGACGAACGCCCCGCACAGTTCGTGTTCTGTGCGAGGCGTCGTTCTTATTGATGGTCTCGCGTGCTCGTATTGCAGTGCGTTGCCGCACGGGACCATTAGATCACCCGAAGTTGGGATGGTCAATGCCTAAGGGATAGCAACCGTTTCAATCCGTATCACACTAGATCGTCGGAACAGAGAGGAGGACAGCGACTCAGTAGCGAGTGCCGTTCTGAATGGGTTCGATTGTGGTCCAGGGCTCGACGACGACGGAGGAAGACGGGACTTGCGTTGGTTCTCCACAGGGAGCACCTACAAGCCTGATATCAGACCGCCGTCATGTCCCTGCTCCCTAGGGTGCAGACTATTGCCCAGCCGGGGGCACTCGCGTCCCCGATTCTCTGGCATCGCTTGTCCTCTTCCGACAGCGCAGCCCAGCGGCCCGTCGCCGTTCGTGACCGTGCCGACCGAGGGTTATGGGTTTGCTCCGCCGCTGATCGGTGCGCTACGATGTTGTACGATAGGTAGGGTTGGAGGTCGGCGTGAACGCAAGACTAGTGGCACTTCTCATCCTGCTCGGCGTCGCGGCACTTGTCGGAGTCGTCGTCTTCATCACCGCGACCATGTCTCGGAAGTCGACGGCATCGAGCGAGGTTTCACCGGGAGGAAAGGCCAACAAGCCTGACTGGATGCTTGTTCTGCCGGTCGTCGGGGTTATTGTCCTCGTGATGGCAGCTCTTGTGATCGCAGTGGTGAGCGACAAGCCAAGGCCCAGTAGTAGCGCATACAGTAGCGGGCCATCGAGCGGCTACCGCGACCTGTCGGAAGAAACGAAGAAGAAGATGTACTACGACATGATCGCTACTCAAGATCAGAACACGTATTCGAACGAGTGGAATGAAGGAGTGAAGCAAGCCGCCGCTGACTACTACAACATCCCCATGGACCAAGTCAACAACATCATCCACGAGGGAGTGACGAAGCGTTGGCTGACGCCGCCGCCCCCGTAGCGGGGTCCTTATGTCTCACGGTCTCCTCTCCAGGTTCCCATGTTCCTGGAAACGGAGCCTCCGTCAAACCCGGGGCGTATCATTTCTCCGAGCAAGATGGCTCTCAGGCGGCTTCCCAGATCAAGGCTTTCGAGGGTTCCTGGCGCTGGGACCAGGAGGCGGCGCGGCCTAGCGAGGAAAGGGAAGAGCATGCCTGACGACGCAATCCAGTGCCCGGCTTGCGGATCGACACAGATTCACGCTGAGAAGCGTGGGTGGAGCATCGGGACCGGACTCCTCGGCAGCGCGAGTATCATCATAACATGCTTGGCGTGTGGGCATCGCTTCGCTCCGGGGCAAGGCCTCATCGCAAGGGCCACAGATGGGGTCCAAGTAGACGGCGATACCTTCTTGCCCGCTCCTGACAGCGACAAGGAAGCAGTCTGCTTCGTATGCATGCAGAGAGGCCCGATGCGTGACATGTACCGCTCAGAGGAGGGCGACTCCTACTGCCACAAGCACTGCCTCGTCCGCTACGTGGAATCTTGGAGGCAGGATGCCTGACGTGATCGTGAAGGGGGCGGCGGCCGAACGTCGTTCGCGTCGTTCACGCCCCTGACGGTAGCCGGGCGAGAGTGGATCGAAGAGAACGTGGAAGCCGGAGCCTCGCGGTGGGAAGGCGAAACCGCTCTTTGTGGATCAACGCTACGTCAGCGGCTGACGTGCCCCCCGAAGACTGGTCGCGAATGCTACGAATCGGGGGAACAGGATGTCGGGGAAGCGATGCCAACCTGAGGGGCCGTCGCCGTACGCTCAGCCACGGTTCACGAGGCCTCCCGGCCGGCATGGCCCTCACTCCATCCATTAGTGCGGAGATGACGCATACAACTCCCCCTGACAGCCTGAGAGCACAACACCGTCCAGAACGCATCTTCAGGAGACTCAGGTCTCTGGAAAGTTAGGCTTTGTTAGCACTATTGTGGGGTGTGCCGCACTGAACTTGCCCCCGCCCGCCCGGACCGACTACGCTAGGGCATCTCAATACGGGAGTTAGGCGGTCTTTGAGAGCGAGGAAACGCCGGAAGCCGTGATCCGAAGCGGACAGCGGGACTCGAACCCGCGACCCTCAGCTTGGGAAGCTTCAGCTTGGAAAGCTGATGCTCTACCAACTGAGCTATGCCCGCAAGGCGCGGTGATTATAGCATTCGCTCCGGGACCCGACAAACGCTAGACCGTGAGCACATCGAGAGCGGGAAGCGACTTCCCCCGCAGGTATGCGAGGCACGCTCCCCCACCTGTCGAGATGAACGAGACGCGATTCTCGAAGCCTAGTTGCGCCACGGCCTCGCCCGTTTCTCCTCCACCGATGACGCTAAACGACGACGATGCTGCCACGGCCTCCGCCACGCCCCGCGTGCCCGCGGCGAACGGGGCGAACTCGAACGCGCCCATCGGCCCTGCCCACACGATGGTCTTGGCCTTGGCGATGCGCTGGCCGAATGACCGCACGGTCTCCGGGCCGATGTCGAAGCCCTTCCACCCTGCGGGAATGCCGTCCGCGGAGCAGATACGAGCCTTGGCGTCATTCGAGAGGGAAGAGGCGGCCACGACGTCCTTCGGCAACACGATCTCCGTCCCCCTCTCACCCGCCTTGCGGACGATTCCGCGGATGTCCTCGAAGAGGCTCGCGTCCACGACCGAGTCCCCAACGGTCGCGCCGGAAGCAGCCAGGAACGTGAACGCGACACCTCCGCCGACAAGGATGCAGTCGACACGACTCACGAGGTCGCGCAGCGCGCCCAGCTTGTCGGACGCCTTCTTTCCTCCCACGATGGCAACGTAGGGACGCGCCGGGTTGTAGAGGACCCGCGAGAGGACGTCGATCTCCTTCTGCACCA
>JAPLGD010000116.1 GCA_026390345.1 Candidatus Bipolaricaulota bacterium
GCATCTCCGTTGACGTCGTCTCGATCGCCGAGGCGAGCGAGACGACGTTCACTCTGACCTCGAACGAGCTCCTCGATTCGTTCTTCCTTCCGTGCGAGTCAGAGCGTCCGAGCATTCCTTGGGCGACGTTGGCGGTGCTCGCCGCTCTGGCGGGGATTCTCTTGTGGGTCGTGATTCGCGGCGACCGGTAGCCGTTCGGCGTCGCGGAGCGCGAAGCGCATCACTGCCGCACGCTTAGGAAGGGAGGACAAGTGCCGCGTAACGTAGAGATCAAGGCCCGACTCAGGGACCCGGAGGCCGTTCGGAGGCGTGCCGCAGACCTCTCCGACGCCCCCGCCGTCGTTCTCGACCAAGAGGACACGTTCTTCCGCGTCCCCGAGGGCCGCTTCAAGCTTCGCACCTTTCCCAACGGACGGGGAGAGCTCATCTACTACGACCGTCAAGACGAAGCGGGGCCGAAGACTTCCGAGTACTTCGTCCACCGAACGCAGGATCCGGCCACGCTTCGCGACCTGCTCGCCCGCGCGTGCGGCATCCGAGCCGTGGTCCGCAAGCGACGCACCCTGTACCTTGCAGGGCGGACCCGCATTCACCTCGACGAGGTCGAGGGCCTCGGCTCCTTCCTTGAGCTCGAGGTCGTCCTGGAAGACGACATGGAGAGCGAGGAGGGTGCAACGATCGCCGATGAGCTCTTGGACCGGCTCGGGGTGCCCGCGGAGGATCGCGTCGCGTGCGCCTACGTCGACCTCCTCGAGGAGCACGCAACGTGACGCTGCGCATATTCGGCGACGCCACGGCATTCCTCGACGTCGTGGAACCGAAGCTCCTCGCGCGGGAGGCGGAGAACGCCCTCCTTCTCGGCGTAGCCACCGCCTTGCGCGACGGACGCCGGTACGGGGACGAGCCGCCGTTTCTCGCCTGCACCGTCGACGAGACCGCGGTCGCCGCTGCCGCCGTGCGCACGCCGCCGTACAACCTTCTTCTGGGTAAGGCAACACGCTCGGAGTGGGAGCCCATTGCCCACCACCTGGCAGCCGTCGGCGCAGACCTTCCAGGAGTGAACGCGGAAGAAGACGTCGCCCTGGACTTCGCCGAGTGGTGGTCAACGAGCCGCGGCGTTCGGCATGAAGTCGCCATGCGCCAGCGCCTCTACCAGCTGACGGCCGTCACCTTTCCCGTCGACGTCCCCGGACAGGCACGCTGGGCGGAGGTGAACGACGCGGAACTCCTCGCCCGATGGACCAAGGCGTTCAACGCCGAGGCGATCCCCGGCTCACCGCCGGACGACGTGACGGCGCTCATCGCCCGCCACCTCGCGGCTCGCACGCTTCTCGTCTGGGACGACGGGTGCCCCGTCTCGATGGCGGCAGCGACGCGATCCACGCCCCACGGCGGCTCCGTGAGCCTCGTCTACACGCCCCCGGAGAAGAGGGGCCACGGCTACGCGTCGGCATGCGTCGCGGCCCTGAGCCGGAGGATGCTTGAGTCAGGGAAGCAGTTCTGCACGCTGTTCACGGACCTCGACAACCCGACGTCGAACCGCATCTACCAGCGCATGGGATATCGACCGCTCACCAACTTCCTCGAAGTCCGGTTCATCCGGATCACCGAACGCGATTGACGCCTGGAGTCCCGCGGTGCGATCAAGTCCGGGCCTCACTGTCGACGATTGGGCGGGCTTCGCACCGCCTTCCATACTGTAAGCCGAGAAGGGCGGGCGGGAGGTGCATGATCGAGATGCCGCGACTGCACGGAGATCCCAGGCGGTTCGCGCTCGGCAAGACGCTGCGCGGGATCGATGCGGCGCTTCGGCGCCTGGTGAACGATGCCTACGCCCACGTCGCCCTCTTCCGCGACCGGTTGGACGCCGCCGGCGTACGTCCTAACGCGATCCGGGGCGTCGATGACCTTGAGCGTCTTCCTCTCTCGAACCGACAAGCGCTCGCGTCGGCGCGTCGAGTCGACTACCTCCGAGCCGGGACCGACCCCGCCGCGTGCCGCCGCGCCCAGACGAGCGGAACGACCGGGGCACCGATCGACGTCTTCATGAGCCCCGCCGAGGCGCTCTACCGCCGGATCCTTCTCTTCCAAACGATCCGCCAAAACGCTCGACTCCCGATTCCATTCACGATTGCCGAGGTTGGTACCGGAGAAGTGGCGCTGCGGCGTCGAGGACCCGGGCAGAGCTTCCTTTTCGCCCGTGTAGTCCGGATTCCCCGTCTCATGCCGGCGGCCGAGCAGGC
>JAPLGD010000098.1 GCA_026390345.1 Candidatus Bipolaricaulota bacterium
ACCCCTGAGCGCGCACTGCCGCGTGTGCCGACCGAAGCCATCGTGTTGCCGCTACACCTGCTGCGGCTAGAATGGACTCATGAAATCAACATTCGTGGGGCAGCGAGTGAACTTTCTCGGGCCCGTAACCATGATCGTCGGGAAGAACAAGATCGCCGGGGAGGCTCTGCTGTGCGGAACGCTCTACGTCGAAGTCCCGGCGTCTGGGGGCTTCTCGGCCGTATCGTCATCGACCAGCTTCCGGCCTTCAGACATCAGCGGGAACTTCACACCGGGCGACCCAAAGGCTCTGACGGCGATCAAGTCGGGCGCGGCGGAGATCGTGTGGAAGAACCACGGAAAAGAAACCACGCTCCCGATTCACGTCACGGAAGTGCGCATGACCGACGTCAAGTTCGTCGCGCACGAATCGAAGGACCGCGGATAGCGGCCGAGGCGCACGCGCCCTGTCTGGTCCGCGTGTGGCTCCTGGCGACACGATCGGCCATCTACCCGGTTGCCGCGCATTCGACGTAGCCATCCGCGATTCGGGAACCGACCGACGCGTAGGAGCCGCGGATCGCAGACATCCGAGCGACAGGCTGAGGCCGCAGCAGCAGACAGGAGCTTCGCGGCGACGAGTATTGCGGATGAGGTCCGCGACGGACGGAACGAGCACTTCGAGCCCTTCTATCGCCACAGGTATAGCGTGCGCGAAGGCCTCGTCAAACGCGAGGCCCGAGACTCCCGTCATGATGTCGATGCGCCGCGGCGCAACGCCGATCTGGAAGACCGTGTCGTCGCGTTCGAGATCCTCCCGCGTGAGGTCGTGCAACGGCGCGCCGAAGCGGCGAAGAGCCCGCAGGACGGCCTCAGCGTTTTCGCGCGTAGGCGCGACCCAGAGGTCAATGTCCATGGTCGCGCGCGGGTGGCCGTGAGCTGCTAGGGCGTAGGCGCCAATCAGGAGGAACCTAGCCCTTTCGGCGGCTAAGGCCTGCAACATCTCTTTGTAGTCTTCGTTCAGCATCGTAGCGCTTCGTCAGAGAGACGACCTCACGGGTCAAGGGCCAAACGAGACCGATGCGCTCCGCAGGCGTTCCTGGGACGACATCTCCGCGTCGGACGTCCGACAGGCGGTGTTTGGCGGTACGCATCTTCTCCATAGGGCTAGCCTACCACCGTCGCCGATCGAGGACAATCGGCGGCGCCAACAGAACGCACGCAGTCACGTGATCCCTCCGCAGGTGGCGCCTGAATGCCGCCCTACGAAGTCCGAGCGTACTCGACGTACCGATTCACGATGCGGAAACCGACCGACTCGTAGAGGCCGCGCGCCGCAACGTTTCCTTCGCCGGTCGAGACACAGACGCGATCCATCCCGCGTGCCTTCATTCGGCGCAGGCACTCGAACAGTACGGCACGCGTCAGACCCTGTCGCCGGTACGCCTCGCGGGCTCCGACCGGACCGAAGTCGCCGATCTTGTTGACCGGATCGAGCCACCCGTTCACGTACGCGGCGATTGTGCCGTCCGGCGCGACGGCGACGACGTCGAGGTCCCGGTCATAGCCCGGCATCCGCATGAAGCGCGCGTACTGCTCGTTCGTCACGTCGCCCACCGTCCAGGGGTGCCAGACCTCGCGGTGGGCCGCAGCACGATCCGAGACCTCCGATGCATCGCCAGCCAGCGAGCGCACGTGAAACCCACTGGGCAAAGCCAGTGGAGGCAATGCCTCTCGAGGTAATGCCTCCTCGGAAAGCGAGCGGAGCATGTTCACCTCGACGTACTCACGGCGCTGGAACCCGTGTTGCTCAAGGAAAGCAATCCGCTCGGCGTTGTCCTGCCGCGTGCCGACCACCATCGGACCCTTCCATCGCTCGGCGTCTTCCCCTCGCAGCTCGGCCACCAGCGCCTCGGCCCACGCCAGAGCCTCGGCCTCGACTCCCTTCCCCTCGTACTCCGGCAGCACCTGCCAATCGAAGAACGGGTCATCGTTCAGCGTCGCGTAGCCGACCAGCTTGTCGCCGTCATGCCAGAGCCGCACATGCCGTCGTGGATCCAGGTGGCAGTCGATCATGAAGAACGTGAACGCCAGCTCGCCGACGTGCCAGTAGCGCCAATCATTCGTTCGCAACCGCGCCTCCATCAGGAGGCCGTACATCTGCTGAAGATCAGCTCCGGTCTCGTAGAGCCGGGAACTGGGCGAGCGCGCGGAGACGGCGCGATCGAGGTTGCAGTCCATCAGTTGCCTCCCATGTTGCGCCGTCTCCCCATGGGCATGCGGCTACTCGCCACACCAGCGATGGTTCGTGTGGAGGGGCGCTACGTAGTGCACACGTTTGCCCGCCCTGCCGGAGGCGAGGCAGGCTGATTGGAACGCTGGGTTACCCAGTATCGGTCGATGGCGTTATGGTCGCTTGCATCCAGCAGAGACCTCCTCCCGGATAGTGACAACTGCCGTCGTAGCTGTAGTCGGGACACAGGGACTTGAGCGTTTCGTGTCCCATCTGCCTCAAGGTCACCGCCACAGGCGAGGGTGTAGCGACCCTGCGGAATACATTGGGATCGTCGGTCGGCACGACACGGATGATCCCAAAGCTCTCTCCTCTGGTGAGCGCGTAGTACGCTGGGTCGAGTACTGGGTCCACGTGAGCTCCGCCATCGGTGTTCGCCACTGCCAGGACCAGGTCTTTGCGCGTGAACTTGTGGCCATCTCCGTCCGATATCACGCTACCTCCCCACCACTCTCCGAAAGCGACCTTCGGCGCGCCTGCGGGGCCATGATCAAAGAGCGGGGCATAAGCTCTTTCGCCACCTACTGCAAACAAGCGGCGCTCGCTTGAAGCAGCCTCCGGCGATCCCGAGTAGACGAATGTGGGTGGGACGGCGAATGCTGTGTCCACAACTCTGTCTGCGAGACCGAGTTGTGCCACGAGTCCGGCGGATTCCGCCGTGCTATGCCATAGGACTCGAAGACGGACCGCTATCTGCAGTGCTTCGTCTACTTCGCCATCATCGAAGTGTCTACACGAGCCGTCCAGAAGCCCGAGCTGTTGATGGAGGGCTCCCTCAAGCTCCTGCGAGCTTCGACGAATTCGTTTCTTCACAAGGTCTCACCTCTAGCGTTAGCCGCTGCGCAGACTCGTCCCGCAGTACGCAGACGCTCGCCTGCGTACGACGTCTTTCGCATCTCCTACTATTGTGACGCTATGCCCGAAGCGCAGCCTAGGGCGAGCCTACAGCCGCACGGACACTCGCGGCAAGCGCGCCTACGAAAGGAGCCTCCTCGGACACGGCTCGGCTCACTAAACGCGCCACGGCTTGGCCAGTCGGCGGGCTCGATGTGTCAGCGCAAGCCCAGCCCCCACGCCCGTGCAGTCACGCGCCGTGGGGTAGCTCGACGAGTGCCTGCGCATCGTTCACAGTACTCATGAACGAGCCGCCGCCTTCCATGTCAAGCATCTTCACTATGTCAGCGAGATCGGCATACTGCACAGCCGCCCGTGAGATGCGATTCCTCTCTCGCATTGCCTGCGAGCTGTGGTGTGCTACTTCCCACCCTTCGGATAGGCCGCCGTGGCTGGAATTCGTCGCTCGCGAAACTGGCACGACCCGCAGGAAAGAGAAGCCCTTTAGACGAGCGACGCGGCGGTTCATTACGTGGTCCAGGACGCGCTGGCCTAGATCGGCATTCGGAAAAGCGCGACCGTACGCGCGGCGATAGGCCGTGTAGTCGACATGTACCCACACTTGCCTGGGACAGTGCAACACAGCGGCGCGCGGATGACTCCAGATGGCTAGGCGTTCATCAGGAGGATCAGGCTCATCGGACTCGACCAAGAGTGCTCTCTCTGGACGACCCGGTGAGAGTTTGCCGACGATTCGTCCCACATATGCCGTAATCGCCCCAGTGTCTCTTGCTGCAACGGGAACGTACAAGCACGGCAGCAGACCAGACATCTGCGGGATATGGACAGCGTGCGGGTCGATCAATCGTCTTGCCATTTGAGGCACCCCGGTGTCGTCGCACTCAAGTATACGCTCATGGCATGCACGATATTCATACGCGACGTATCCGTCGGAACCTAACGCCCGGTTGATGAGGCAGCGGGGGCAGCTCTTTACTTCATGTGTTCCAGGAGCCAGGTGCCAAGTCCACGGGGCGGCGGGTCAGATGCTGTATCGAATGTCAAGTCACCTCCTCGGTAGGAAGGCGGAACGGCTCACCGCTTTCGTAGATGGCATGCGCGAGGAGTAGGGCGCCGGGGGTCGGATCTTCACTTCACGTGTTCTGAGAGGTCGCTGCCAACTCGACTCGATAGGGGCCTGGCATACACGCTGTCCCGCTCTGGGCAATCGACAGGTTCGAGACGCTGAGCGACGCCGGACAGTAGAATGACTGGCAGAACGGGGGGGGAGACACGATGCTCAAGAGGCGACGTTCTCGAAGGGTTGTGGCATGTGTGGGAGTGCTGCTGGGCGTCATGGCATGCAGCGCGGCGGGCTCGGAGCTTCGCACCGGCGGGCGCGCGGTGCTCGTCGGATCGGCCTTGCCATCGGCGGGGGCCAACGCGGAGGTCGACCTCTTCGCGGACTACTGGAATCTGGAGGCTACTAGCATGACAGAGATCTCGCTCTTCCCGTACAGAACGGGCAGCGAGACCATCGCCCTGTCACTCGTCCAGGATTGGCTCAGCCTCACCGCCGAGTACGAGTTCAGCATCGTTCCGCTCGGCATCACGGCGACAAGCATCCTCGCGCAGGCGACGCCCGCGGCGTGGGTAACGGCCTGCGGATCCTTCCTCGTCGATGCCTCAGTAGAAGGCGAGGCGCGCCTGCTTGGCGACGGCTTCGCGTCGACTCCGCTCCGCGCCGAACTCTGGGTGAAGGGAACGGCCGGCATCGGAGGCAGCGTTGGTGCTGTCGATCTCGTTCACGTCGCAGCGGCGCTCGAAGGCACGCTGAGCGCGCCGAACGGGACCATCTGGCCGACGCCGACGCTTATCGCCTCGGCTTCGCGTGGCCGTGCAACGCTCTCGAGCGAGACGGAAACGTCGTTCGCCGGCGGGGTTCACGTCACGGCGGAGACGGTCTCGCTAGCGTGCTCGTGGCGCGAGTTCGGGCTCTCAGGGAAGGCGTGGTGCACGTTCTCCGAAGAGCCGACGGGGCTGGCCGTCGGGCTCCGCATCGCCTACGAGTTCGGAGCCCTGCCGCTCAGGCCGTTCCCGGACAGCACGGCGTGCGTCGGCGGCGTGTGCCACTAGCGCGCTGCCGCCGCCGCGAGGTGCAGCAAGAGGGACGACGGCTGCCTCCGACGCTTGCCCTCAGTCGACAATGAAGAGCTTCACTCCCGTCGTCGTGTGCGAGCGGTGCGCCTCGGCGTTGTCGGCGACTTGGTAGCTCACGCCGGGGGTGAGGGTAACGGTGCGGCCGTCCTGTAGCTCCACATGTAGCTCGCCCTCAAGGCACAGCAGAATGTGGCCCTTGGAGCACCAGTGGTCGGCCTGGTAGCCGGGCGTGTATTCGACCATCCGCACCCGCAGGTCGCCGAACTGGCGGGTTCGCCAGTACGCCATCCCGGCCGTGCCCTTGTGCTCTGTCTGCTCAACCCCCGACCAGTCGGTCAGGCCAAAGGGAATCCCCGTCATCTTCATGGCTCATCGCCTCCCTCACCACTCGTCGCACGAGCAGTCACAATCATGGCTTGGTTCTGAGCCGCAGCGCCACGCGCGCCCGCGACAGGATCCACGGACTAGTCGAGGGATTTCGCGCAGATGTGGGTCTTGACGGACCCGGGGCGCCAGTAGTCGTCGCAAACCCCGTACCCAACCTCGCGCAGGAGCGGAGGATACGGAAACGGCCGCGCGGCACCTGCGCGTAATCGAGGCTCCGGATGTACGCACACGTCCGCGCACCCGCCTGCCTCCGCGTAACGCCGGTGCCTGCGCCGCGCAGGACCTTGCACAGGGAGTACGTGAAGATGCCGCGGTAGACGCCTCCGATCGGAGCTTCAGCCGAAGTCTGGTTGTCGCGGCACCCTGACCAGAGCACGTGATTGAGCCCTCGGACAAGGACGACCTGCTTCTCTCCCTTGCTTGGCTTCAGGATCCCGCGAACGGGAATTGTGGGATCCGAGTCAAGGAAGAAGCCGTAGTCCACAGGGGGTTCGACGTAACGGTAGGTCAACTGGTTGTCCGCCGACGCAGCGGCAAGGGCGCCAAGCTCCCGCGTCCCCGTCCCGGAGAAGCAGGAGTCGAGGAGCACATCGAGATTCACGCCCGCCGGCAACTTGCCGAAGGCGCTCCGTAGGTCGTCATCCTTGATCATCCCCGCGGTCGCGTAGTCGTGCGGGCAGATCGTCTCGTCCTTCTTGTCGATCTCGTCCTTGTCTACGTCAGCCACGTAGGATCCATGGCCGGAGTAGAAGAAGACGAGGGTGTCGCCCTTCTTGGCTCCCGTTACGAGCCAGACAAGTCCTTTGAGGATGGCTGCCCGGGTGGCACGCGCATCCGTCAGGATGTGCATGCTCCTGGGCACTGCGTGGACAATGTCGAGCACGTTCAGGGTGTTCGCCATGTCCTTCACGTCGTTCACGCAGCCCTGGAGATCCGGGCCGCCCGATCCGATGGGTGCGTAGTCGTTGACCCCCACGAGCAGTGCCTTCTTCGCCATGGTCCTCTTCCTCCCTTTGCGTGCGGATCCTGCGCTACTCAGACTTCCTTCCCGCCGTGTTGCGTCAGCCTATTCCCACCTCCCCGTCCCCTCTCGTCCGCGTTGAGAGGCGGCTGGCAATGTCGTCGTACAGCTCCGTCGGATCGGCGATTCGGGAGACGGTATGTCGACGTCGTTTCCGGTATGCTCTCCTATCGGACGAGCAGATAGCTGCACATCCTATCTTTCTTGCTCCGCTCAGACAATGCTGCCCTGACGTTGCTCGGTCTTCGCGAGGCCCCGCGTCGTGAGGAACAACCCGCCGCCGCGCTCGGCGCGACGATCCATGTCTTCACATCGATCAGCGATTTCGCTGGGCGAAACAAGCTCCGCACGCAGTGGCTCTGGTGGTACATCCTGCGGCCGTTCATCGCCGCGGCGCTCGGACTGCTTATCTACTTCGCCGCACGCGCCTTCTGGATCTCCGAGATTGCGAAGCCGGTGCACCTGTACACCGTGCTCGTGCTCGTGCTCGCGCTCCTCTCCGGAACGTTCTCGAAGCAGACCGTGCGCTGGCTGAGCAAGCTGTACGACGCGATCTTCAACAAGGTTGAGGACCTCGAAGGGGACAAGACGTAGCCGCGCGACGGAGTTGCCTAGCGCGCGCTTGCAGAGGCTAGGTCGGCGAGCCGCTTCTCGTAGTCGGCGACGAACGAGCGCTTCCCGCGCTCGACGACTGTGTGACCTTCGGCATCGAGTCGCTCTCGCTGTCCTTCGACTCCACCTGGGTACTTGGGATTCAGTTCGCCGCCGGTCTTGAGCGTCCGCCAGTACGGCGTGATGTCGACCTCGCCGTCCGCCTCGTCCTCGGCCGCTGCCTCGGCGGCAACACGAGCGAAGATGCCCGTCGTGATCGGGCACGCGATCGTCGCTCCGTGCCGCGCGGCGAGGATCTCGCGCAGGTGGTTGATGGTCGTCAGCTTCCCTTCAGGGATCGCGTGCATTAGTTCGTCAACCTCGCGCGGCGCCGGGATTACGAACGTCCCCTCGCCCCAACGCGAACTCATGCGCTCATCGATCTCGACGACGCGCGGCAAGCCGTGATCGTCGTCGAGCTTCTCGCGCCACGTCTTCTTCCTCGCCATGGATCCCCCCAACCTCGCTCTAGAACAGCCTCCACTCGCTCGTCGAGTCCGATGCGGCTGGCAGGGCAGACTCGATGCCGGGCGGAAGCAGCGGGCCAATCCCGGTCTCTCGGACGATCGTCGTGAAGTTCCGCCAGGCAAGCGCCCGAACCTCCTCCTGCGAACACTTCAGCTGCACGGAGAGCAGGTGCTCCACCCACTCGACGCGACAGGGGATCGCCGCCGGCGGGTCGTCCCAGCCGTGGTCGCTCTCGACCAGGATCCGCTCCGGCGGGACAGCGGTGCGGAACGTCGATCGTCGCGCTACGGCGGAGTGGACCGAGAAGTAGCAGCCCATCGCCACGGCTTCGCGGGTCTCCGCTGCGTTCCCCGTCCACCAGTGAAGGATCGGCGCAGCGACCGGCGTCTGTCGCAGCCCGTCCAGAACGATCCGTGTCGCCGTGAAGCTGTGAATGCTCACCGGCCTCGACGCTCTGGCCGCGAACGACAGCACCGCGCGGAAGGTTCGGAGCTGGAGGTCGAGGGGCACACGCGACCAGCGCACATCGACGCCGACCTCGCCGACGATCGGCGCCCACTCGGCCAGCTCCTCGAACCGGCCGACGTCGAACGCCGCCTGCGCCTCGACACCCCTCGGATGGCAGCCGACGCCCCACGCCACGAGCGGCTCGCGACGATCAACCACGGCCGCCGCCTCGTCGAGCGACAGCGTCATTGCCAAGACCGCGCCCGCGGGAGCCAACTCCTCGGAGGTCCGTGTCGGCTTGACGTGCGCGTGACAGTCGAGCGAGATGGTGTCTTTCACCGGCCTCCACCTTGCGAACGCCGCTCGAGCTCTTCCCACAGACGATCGCGCTCGGACTTCGGGATCGCGTGCCAGCGCACTCCGCGGACCGCACCCTCGAGCGCCGAGAGGCGGCTTCGGCAGACGGCGTCAGCGCCCAGCGCCTTTCGGATGCGGACGGCGGCCTCGACGCTGCCCAACCTGCGCATATCCTCAGCGGTCGCCACTCCCGCCGCGCGGAGTGCCTTGGCGCACTCTGTGCCGATGTTGGTCAGCAATTCGAGCGAATCATCCGATCCACGCACGGGCATTCCACTCACCTCGGGAGCGAGCGTAGCACGAAGGCGGCTTGGAGCCGAGCCGCCGGCCGGCGCTACAGAAACCGCCGCATCGCCTCAACCACGTCGTCCTCGCGATCGAGGAAGCAGTAGTGGCTGGCGCCGCGCATCTCGACAATCTGGATGTTCTCGATGTCTCGGC
>JAPLGD010000009.1 GCA_026390345.1 Candidatus Bipolaricaulota bacterium
CAAGGATGCAGTCGACACGACTCACGAGGTCGCGCAGCGCGCCCAGCTTGTCGGACGCCTTCTTTCCTCCCACGATGGCAACGTAGGGACGCGCCGGGTTGTAGAGGACCCGCGAGAGGACGTCGATCTCCTTCTGCACCAGGAGCCCCGCGTACGCGGGGAGACGCTCGGCAATCCCGACCGTGGATGCGTGAGCCCGATGAAGCGTTCCGAAGGCATCGTCTACGTAGACGTCGCCCAGCTCCGCCAGAGCGGCCGAGAAGGTCGGGTCGTTCTCTTCCTCCTCCGCGTGGAATCGTAGGTTCTCGACCACGAACACGTCGCCGGGCTTTCCCGCGCGGATCGCTTGGACAATCGCCGGCCCAACGCAATCGTCGAGCTTCCGCACGGGGCGGCCGAGGAGCTCCTGAAGCCGACGCGCAATGGGGTCCAAGCGAAGGGATTCCACGACTGCGCCGGCCGGCCGGCCGAGGTGCGTCATCACAACCACTCGCGCGCCTCGCTCGAGCAGATCGGAGAGCGTCGGCAAGGACGCGCGAATCCTCGCGTCGTCCCGGATCGCCTCTCCCTCCATCGGTACGTTGTAGTCAGCGCGGACGACCACGGTCTTCCCGCGAACGTCGGCATCCTGCATCCGTCGTACGGTCCTCGGCTCCTGACCCATGCGTTCCTCCTCTGCCCGTCACAACCGAATTGAACGCCCTACAGAAGCGGATTATAATGGAGTCGCATGAGCACTCAAGGGTACGTCCTCCTTGCCGTGGGTCTCTTCATGACCCTGATCGTGACGATTGCCGGCGTTCAGCAGTTTCTCCTCGACGCCCATCCGACGACGAAGGTCGAGGGGCTGATTTGGCGGGTGGAACGCGCTCTGTCGCAGGTTCGGGACCTCGAGGCGGTCGTGGAGTTCGGCGAGCCCGGCGCCGAGGGCGAGCCGATCCGGATGCTCGTGCAACTGGTCAGCGGCCCCCCTCCGGCGGTCTCCGCGAAGTACTTGGCCCCTGCGGCGCTGCAAGACGAGATCTACACGGTGCAGAACGATCTGCTCAGCCACTACCTCCCGAGCGAGAACTTGCTTGTCGTCAAGCGTTGGGTCGGACTACCCATCGCCGCCATCGGACTCGCCGGCCTCGACGTGTCACAAATCAAGACCGAATGGACCGAAGGCCGCGTTCAGATCGGCATTGTGAAGGAGGGTGGCGGCTTCCCGCTCGATGGCTTTCCGGCCACGATCGGCGTGGGCGGGACGTTCGTCGCCGCAGAGGTGACGGAGCCGTATTCGTTCTCTCCCGGAATGGAGGAGGCTTCCTCCGCCCGCCCTAGCTTCAGCGCGGTCGATGCCTTGATGGGAGAAGCGTTCCAGACGGCCTACGTTCTCGAGGTTCGCACCACGGCCACGCGTCAGCTCGAACGCATGATCTGGATCGACCGTCGCTCCTTCCTCGTCCAAAAGGTCGTCTTCTACGCCAACGGAGAACGGGACCGAACGATCCGCGTCGAAGAGATGACACTGAACCAGGGCCTCACCGCCGAGCAGATTCTCACCCTGCCGCAGAACGTCGAGGTCGTGCGCGGCTAGTCGCGCCAGACGGAGCGTGGTCAGTTGTTCTTCGCGGTGTCTTCCCCGCGCCGCCGCCGGAACTCCTTCAGGTCGAGCTCCTCCTCCACGAACTCCTGGAACTCGTCCTCCTCGGCAAACGGAGACTCGATCGCGGCTGCGTCGAAGACGGCGTCCGCGATGAAGATCGGGCACCCGGCCCGAAGCGACAAGGCCAGGGAGTCCGACGGTCGCGCGTCGAACTCGAGGAGGCCGCCCTGGGCGTCCTTCACGAAGATCGAGGCGAAGTACGTCCCATCCTTGACCTCTTTGATGACGACGCGCTCGACGCTGGCACGAAGGTCCTCCAGCATCTCTTTCATCAACGCGTGCGTGAGCGGCCGCGGGAAGTCTTCGCTCTGAAGACCGAACGCAATCGAGATGGCCTCGGCATCCCCAATCCAGATCGGCAGCGCCTTCTGGGATTTCCGGTCCTTGAGCAGAACGACGGGTGAGTTGTTGGACGGGTCGACCAACAGCGCCTTGATCACGACCTCGCGCATGCCCGCCGGCACTCCCTTCGACAATGTCAAGTCCATCGCTGGATTATAGCCGTCCCCCTTCGGCGCACAAAGGGCCAATCGTCGTTGGACATGGAGGATCGCGCGGCTACACTTCCTCCCACGGGGGTGATCCGGGTGTGCGGAATCATCGGCTACATCGGCACCGAGGAGGCCGCTCCTCTCTTGCTCCAGAGCCTGAAGCGGCTCGAGTATCGAGGGTACGACTCGGCGGGCATTGCCCTCATCCGTGAGGGGAAGCTCATCCGCTTCCGCCGTGCGGGGAAGGTCCGCGACCTCGAGGAGGCCGTGCGCACCGAGGAGATCCACGCCACGATCGGCATCGGGCACACCCGCTGGGCGACGCACGGCGCGCCCACCGACAAGAACGCTCACCCGCACCTCGATTGCTCGGCAAAGCTTGCGGTCATCCACAACGGGATCATCGAGAACTTCCTCGAGCTCCGTACTCGGCTCGCCGCGGACGGGCACACGTTCGCCTCGGACACGGACACGGAGGTGCTCGCCCATCTGATCGAGGATCGGTTCGACGGAGATCTCCTCCTCGCCGTCCGCCAGGCGGTCCTGGAGTGCTCGGGCGCGTTCGCCGTCGCGGTTCTCTGCGAGGATGTTCCCGACCGAATCGTCGTGGCGAAGCGAGGGAGCCCCCTCGTCGTCGGACTCGGAGAGACCGGCGGATTCGTGAGTTCCGACATCCCGGCCCTCCTCGGCAAGGCGACCGACGTGCAGTTTCTCCTCGATGACGAGCTCGCGGAGATCCGAGCGGATCGCCTCCGGATCGTGGGGCTCGATGGCAAGGAGATCCATCGACCCGCCCACAAGGTCTCGATCGATCCCGTGTCGATCCAAAAGGGCGGCTACAAGCACTTCATGCTGAAGGAGATCTACGAGCAGCCGCGATCGACGGCTGAGACGATCCGCGAGAAGCAGACCGCGGACGGCACAAGCCTGGTCGTCCCGACGTGCGGCGCGCAGGTCTCGTCGTGCGACGCCGCGTACCTCATCGCGTGCGGCACCGCGTACCACGCCGCTCTCGTCGCCGAGTATCTGTGGGAGGAGCATCTCCCCATCCCACTGCACGCCGTGATCGCGTCGGAGTTCCGGTCACGTCGGATGCACGTCACGCCGAAGACGCTCGTCGTGGTCGTCTCGCAGTCGGGCGAGACGATCGACACGCTGATGGCCCTACGCCGAGCGCGGGAGGGTGGCGCCCGGATCCTGGCGCTCGTGAACGCGGAGCGCTCGGCGATCGATCGGGAGTCCGACGCCACCGTCTACACGCGGGCGGGCATCGAAATCGGGGTCGCCGCGACGAAGACGTTCACGGCGCAGATCGCTGCCCTCGGACTCCTCGGCTTGGCACTCGGCCAAGAGCGTGGCACCGTCTCCCGCGAGGCGGTTCGCGAGGAGCTCCGCCAACTCACGCTTCTTCCCGGGAAGATCACCGAGGCACTCCGCCTCGAGCCGACCATCCTTGAACTGGCCGAGCGCCTCCACCGCGCGAAGGACGTCCTCTTCCTCGCACGCGGAGTTCTCTTCCCGGTTGCGCTGGAGGGAGCCCTCAAGCTCAAGGAGATCTCGTACATCCACGCCGAGGGATACCCGGCAGGGGAGATGAAGCACGGTCCGATTGCGCTGATCGACGAAGGGACGCCCGTGGTGATGCTCGTGTCGGGCGGAGTGGCGCGCGAGAAGATCCTCTCCAACATGGAGGAGGTCAAGGCACGCCGCGGCTGCGTCGTCGCCGTGACGGACGTCCCGGACGACCCGGCAATCCGTCGGCTTGCCGATCACGTCCTCCCGATTCCCACGTGCTTGGGAATCTCCCTGCCGATTGTCTTCTCGATCCCGCTCCAGCTTCTCGCCTACCACATCGCGGTGTGCCGGGGTACGGACGTCGATCAGCCCCGGAACCTCGCCAAGACTGTCACCGTCGAGTAGCCGTCAATCGGGACCTCTGACGTCGGGCGCGGACGCGGCGCCCGACGAGGCGTCGCCAGGTCCGCGGGCGCGGAGCTTCGGCGCGACTCTCCTCGTAGATCTCGGCGAACCGCCTCGCGCAGTTCTGAAGCGACATCTCCTCGGCCGCGCGGCGCGCTCCTTCGCTCAGCGTGACGCGAAGTCCCGGGTCGGCCAGAGTCCCGACGACGCACCCGGCGAACTCGTCGACCGACTCCGATACCAGAATCCCGCTCACGCCGTCGGCAACGACGTCCCGGACGCCCATCGCTCGCACGGCGATCACCGGCGCTCCCCCCGCCATCGCCTCGGCGAGGACCAGTCCCTGCGTCTCGGTCTTCGACGCGAACAGGAAGAGGTCGGTCTCCTTGTACAGGTCCGTCAGCCGTTGCCGATCGAGGAAACCCGGGAACCGCACAGCATCGTGCAGCCCGAGGCGGTCACTCTCTTCTTCCAGCCATGCCCGCAGGGGACCGTCGCCTGCCCAGGCCATGACCGCGTTCTCCGCGGTCTCGTGCACCTTGGCGAACGCCTCGAGGACGAAGCTCAGGTTCTTCTCCCCGGCCATGCGGCCCGCGTAGAGGAGCAACGGAGCGCCGTCCGGAATCCCCATAGCTTTCCGGGGCTCCCAAACCGCGGGCTGAGCGTACACATTCATGTCGGGGCCGAACGGAAGGATTCGGATCGGGCGACGAACGCCGAACCGCACCAGCTCGTCAAGGATCGACCGGGTCGGGACGGTGATCACCGAGCACCGGTTGCACAGTGCCGCCGAGTACTTCTCCGCGGCGCGCACCGACGGACGGATCGGGCGAGGGATGTAATGCCGGTACTGGCTTAGGTACGTGTGGTAGGTCTGAACGTGAGGCAGCCTGTGTCGATAGGCAGCGGTGAACGCCGCGTACGCGAGGGAGAACGGGGTGTGGCTGTGGACAACGTCGAGGGCGCCGAAGCTCTTCGACGCCTCGTGGCTGTACGGCACAGCGATCCGCGCGGTCTTGTAGGCGAATACCCCTCCGGAGCGGAACCGGAAGGTCCTCGGTTCTTCGTCGTACGGCCGATCGTAGCGGGGAGCATAGACATACGTCTCGTGCCCCAACCGCTCGAGCTCGGCACGCAATTGGCTCACCGCCGTCGTCACCCCGGTGATCTCCGGCAGGTACGCATCCGTGAACAGCCCGATTCGCATCATGTCACCGCCCGATGGTACACGCACTTCCCGTCGACGAACGTCCACTCCACCGTTCGCCGCCCGATCTCACTTGCGGCGTCGCCCCGCGCCGCGTCGAGCACAACAGTATCCGCTCTCTTCCCAACATCGAGGGTCCCGGCGTTCGCCTCGTCGTGAGCAAGGTAGGCACCGCCCGCCGTGTAGGCGTCTACGGCCTCCTCGAGGGAAAGGCGCTGAGCCCTATGGGGCGCGCGCACGGCGCCGCCGAGGCCGTAGAGCGGCGAGATCGGCATCCCGTCCGATCCGAACCCTAGCGCCATCCCCGCATCAACAACCCAGCGATGCGGATCCGATTGACGGTCGCGCAGGGGACCCAGCTCGCGGTCGTAGAGGCTTCCGGGTCCCGACCAATTCCCGACGAAGTTCGGTTGCATGCATGCACAGAGCCCGACCTCGGCAGCCCGCGCGATCTGCTCTTTCGACGCGAGCTCGAAGTGCTCGACGCGGTGTCGCAGCACGGCGCGTGTTTCTACGGCCTCGTGAGCCTTCACGATCTGCTC
>JAPLGD010000015.1 GCA_026390345.1 Candidatus Bipolaricaulota bacterium
GCAACGAGCGTCGTCACAACGACCGCCACGAAGAGAATAACGAAGCCGAGCGAAAGGATGCCCATCTCGGCAAGTGCCTCCCCATCGGCTCCGAGCCGCACAAGGACCATCGGCCCGAAGTCGTACAAGCCGTGGACAAGCACCGCGATTGCGAGGCCGCTCCAAATCGCGCCGCGCCGGAGGAGGAGTCGCTCTAGCGCCACGTAGTACCCGAGGATTGCCCCCATGGCCGCATGCATGGGAACGGCCGTCACGCTCCGCATCACAGCAACGATCCACCCTCCTTGGGCCACGTACATCGCGTTCTCGATCGCGGCGAAGCCGAGCGCGGCCGTCGCGCCGTACACGATCCCGTCCATCGGCTCGTCGAAGCTCTTGCAGCGCGCGCAGAAACAGGCAATGACGAGGAGCTTGAGAAGCTCCTCGGGAATCGCCGCGACGACGAACGCCTCGTACGCCGCGCTCGCGAGGATCCCGAGCGATCGTCCCTCGACTGCGATCAGGACGAACTCGATCACGACCGCCGCCAGCGTCGTCGCCGTCCCGAGGAAGAACGTCTTCACGAGGACCGCGCGCGGTTCGCGGCGCACGTCCCGGGTGTAGAAGAAGCCGAGTAGAAACACGATCGGAATCACGGTGAAGACAGCGGCGACCGCGACTCGGATGCCCCCCACGTCCTTCGCCCGACGAACCCGTCGAGCTCCACCTCCCCTGGCTTGAATCGGATCCCAACATAACAGGACCCACGACACCGGTCAACGGCGGCACTCAGACAGCCCGATTCCCAACGAAGCCGCACGTCCGGTAGAATCGTGCAGACGCGCTCCGGCGCAAGCGGCGTCACACCGAAGGCCTCGCCGGAGGTTGCGAGAGGAGGACCGTGAATCCCAAGGAAGCCGCGTTCTACTCGGCCGTAGATGCCTTCGTCGACGAGTTTCTGAGCGAGTCGCCGATCGCCGCCACCGAGCTCGGAGATCATCGATTCGACCGGTTCCTCGCAGATCACACCCCGGACGCGTTGCGACACCAGGAGGCTCATCTGCGCGAAGCCCTGAAGCTCCTCGAAACCATGGACACAGCCGGATTTGGGCCGGATGCGGCCATCGACCACACCGTGATGGTTCGCCTCGTTCGCGCCTTCCTCCGCGACTTCGATCCCTTGCGCTCGGAGCAACGCTCGCCCGGCGCGTACGTCGAGGAGTGCCTGGGCGGCGTCTTTCTCCTCCTGATTCGCGACTTCGCGCCGTTCAGGACGCGAATGCGGTCCGTGCTCGGCCGCCTGGGCGAGGTGCCCCGCGTTCTCGCCGAGGCGAGGCAGAACCTCGTCCCCGAGAAGGTTCCGCCCGTGTGGGCGGAGATGGCGATCGAGAGCGCGACGCAGGGACGCGAGTTGTTCACGGTCCTCGTTCCTCTGCTTGCCCTACGCACGCCGTGGCTCTTCCCGCAGATACTGGCTGCATCCCGACGCGCCGCCGCCGCGCTCGACGATTACGCCCGATTCCTGCACTCGGACGTCGTGCCGCGGGCAAAGGGCGATTTCGCCGTCGGCAAGGCAGTGTTCGAGGAGATGCTCCACGACCAGCACCTGCTCGACGTCTCGGCCGACGAGCTCCTCGAGATCGGGCACCGTCTATTCGACGAGACACAGCGGTCGATGGACGAGCTGGCGCGCAAACTCGCTCCGAACAAGACCACGCGCCAGATCCTCGACGAAGCGAAGAAGCGCCACCCCGACGCGAGGGGTTTGCTCAACGCCTACAAGCAGGAAGTCGCGAGGGCCCGCGCGTTCGTCGTCGAACGTGGGATCGCGACGATCCCTGAAGGCGAGACCCTGCGGGTTCGACCCACACCCGCCTACTTGCGCGGCGTCCTTCCGTATGCGGCCTACATGCCGCCCGGCCTTCTCGAGCCGAGGCAGGAGGGCGTCTTCCTCGTGACTCCCGTATCCAAGCGCGCCTCCACCGAGGCCCAGGAGACGAAGCTGCGCGGCCACAACACCGCCAAGCTTCCGATCACGGCGCTGCACGAGGGATACCCGGGACACCACCTGCAGCTCGTTCACGCGAATCGCACCCCCACGCTGCCGCGGAAGCTGGCGTCCGCGCTGTCGAGCCTGTTCGTCGAGGGGTGGGCCTTCTACTGCGAGGAGTTGATGGAGGAACTCGGGTTCCTCAACGACCCGGTCCAGCCGCTCGCACGCCGCAAGGACCAACTGTGGCGCGCCGCGAGGATCATCCTCGACGTCTCCCTGCACACACGCGGCATGACCGTCGACGAAGCGATCGCCTTCCTCGTCGACCACGTCGGCCTCGAACCCGGAGACGCCAAGGCCGAGGTTCATCGGTACACGCAGAGCCCGACGCAGCCGATGAGCTACCTGATCGGAAAGCTCGAGATCCTGAAGCTCATCGACGCCTACAAAGCGAAACGCCCGGGCGTGCCGTTGCGTGAGATCCACGACGCAATCCTCGCCTGCGGATCGCTGCCGCCGAAGCTGATGGCCCAGCGACTGCTGGCCGACTAGCGGGACGCAGCACCGGCTCTGCCCCTACGAAACGCGCCTCAGCCGGAGCAATCCCATCTGGCCGTTGGCGAACGCGTAGAACTCCGGCACGCAGCCCGCCAGGGCTTCAAGGTCACCGGCCGTCGCACGATTCGCGTACGCGAGAGAGCCGAGGGCGATCAGGTCCCGCCACGCCGGGAAGCGCTTGGACGCCCACGCGACCGCCGCGGCCTTGGAGGTCACGACGTCGCCGGTCTCCCAGCTGTACAGAAGCCTGCACAGGTTGAGCACGCAGTAGCCGGGGTAGTCCTCAAGGTGTCGCGTGATGTAGTCGAGTTCGCATCCGAGGGCTTTCTCGATCTCCTCTCGCGTCGGAGGCGCGAAGATTGCCCCGGGATCGGGACCGTAGAGCACGACGACCCGCCCGGCCAGCATGTGGGCTCGGTGGAGGGCCCACGAACCGTCGACGATCTCGGGGAAGAGCAGGTGTCTGGGCGAGCTGGCCCGCCGCGCGTCGGCAAGAAGGATGTAGTGCCCGTCGAGATCCGTCCCGAGCGGCGGAACCTCCCGCTCCAGACGCTCGTGACGCTGGAGAAGATCGGCGCGCTCGTCCTCGGTCGGGGGCGCGGTGAGGATCACATGGAAGTCGACGTCGCCCGTGTGCTTCGTCTCGGGGAACGTCACCGCGCCGTAGATGTAGACGGCGTAGAGCTTCTCCGCCAGAACGCCCCGAACGCCGGCGACGAACTCCTCGCACAGGCCGCGGTACTCACGAAGAACGCTCACCGGGCACCTTCCATCCTTTCGTTGCACGATGTTCGCCGATCTGCGATCGAATGCGCCTCACGCGCTTGCCAGGCAGCGCCGAGCGCACCCAATCGGGACGCCTTCGCCATTTCGACTCTCCCCGGCATCACCGCTGCGCAAGACCCGCGTTCAGCGGAGACGGTGGGACGCGAACGTCTCTGCCCCGTCTCGTCGGCCCGGACGGCGACGCCTCAGCCCGCCTCCCCTTCCGCGGGCTCTCTCTAGGCACGCTTGCGCGCGAGGAGGGCGCCGCCGATGGGCTCGATGACGTGCGCGAGGATGGGTCCGAGCAGGGCCGAGAAGAGGATGTACGCGGCGGCCAGCGGACCGAGACTCGGCTCGAGGCCCGCAGCGACAGCCAAGCCGGCGATGACGATCGAGAACTCTCCCCGAGCCACCAGCACGGCGCCGGCTCTCAGACGGCCCAGGTAGCCTACGCCGGCGCGGCGCGCCGCCCACCCGCCGGTAACGAGCTTTGTGAACGTGCTCAGGATGCCGAGGACGGCTGCCGGAACGAGGACGGAGGGCAGCACGGACGGATCGATCTGCAACCCAAAGAAGAGGAAGAACACGGCCGCAAGCAGGTCCCGGAAGGGGCCAAGCTGCTGGCGCGTTCGGCGAACCAGAGGGCCGGAGATCGCAATCCCTACCAGGAACGCTCCGATCGCCGCGGAGACCTGCAACCGCTCCGCGAGGCCCGCTACGAGCAGGACCAGCCCGAGGATGCCGAACATCGTCGCCTCGTTCGACCGGTGGGCGACGAGTCGACTGAGCGCCCGTCCGTACCGGATCGCCACAAATAGGACGGCGCCGACGGCGGCGAGCGCGATCAGGACCGCCACAGCTCCTTCCACGACGCCCTGGCCGACAAGGAGTACGCCGACCAAGGGGAGGAACATCGCCATCGTCAGGTCCTCGAGGACAAGGATCGACACGACGGCGGGCGTCTCCGGGTTCGACATCCGCCCCAGGTCGGTGAGCACCCCGGCGGCGACTCCGGACGAGGAGATGTACGTGACTCCGCCCAACATGACGGCGGCAAGAGGACTCCAGCCGAGGAGAAGCCCGGCGGCAAGCCCCGGCGGGAAGTTGAGCGCCAGGTCTACGAGTCCCGCGGGGAGGCCGGAGCGCAGGTTCGCGCGGAGCTGTTCTCCGGAGTATTCGAGGCCGAGCATGAACAAGAGCAGGAGGACGCCGATCTCCGCGCCGAGGTGAACGAGGTTCTCACTGAGTGGGACCGGAAGGAGGCCGCCTTGGCCCAGGGCGAGGCCCGCGAGGAGATAGAGAGGAATCGCGGAAAAGGCGAACCGGTTCGCAAGCCGCGTGAGAGCGGCGAGACCGATCACGACGGCCCCGAGCTCAATCAAGATCAGTGAGAGATCGTACCCTCCGGCGCCCGGCACACTGCGAGACTACCACAGGCAAGCCTTCATCGCCCATTGAGCGGCAATCCGGCCGCCAGAGTCTTCGCCCCCGCACCCGCGCCGCCTGTCACCAAGCAGAACAGAGCGGGGAGAGGCTCAGCGGATCACATCGGCTAGGTTGGGGAACTTCGCTCTGACCCGTCGGATCACGCGATCGAGATCCCGAATCCGCAGGATGGCCCGAACGATCAGCCAGACGGACAGCCCAACGAGGATGCCGCAGAGGACGAGAACGGCGACGTACAAGTGGACGATGCGCCCGACGTCGTAGTACCTGGATGTCGCAATGAGGACGGACAGAACGGAGAGCGGCAGCGCAAGGATCGCAATCCCCGTACGCATGATCGACAGAGCCGTTCGCTTCTCGGACATCAAGAGCTGGACCTCCACAAGGATCGGAACGTCCTTCTCCTGCGCGACAAGCCCAGAGGACTCCAAGGACTCGTCATCGGTTCGCTTGGTCCGTTTCAGGGCCCACCGCCTCTCGGACTTCCGACACCGCGACCCTACTGCTAGGCGTTACCTGGCGAAATGCTCGCGGACCTTCGCAGCGATCTGGCGGTCCGTCATCTTGTCGACCGTCTCAAGGCTCACGATGCGCCCGCCCAGTTTGCTCTTCTCAAGCCGCTTCTTCAGCTCACCCTTCGCCTCTCCGGGCCCGAATATGAAGATGGCCTCCGCGTCGCCGATGGCCGCGATCACGGCGTCGTAGTAGGTGTTGAGGTGTCCCGTGAGAGCTCTCTGGCGGCTGTTGTCCGCCGGCACTCTCCGTGCCTCGTAGGAACCCTGTAGCGGCGAATCGCCGGAGCGGCGAAGCTGTTTCTCGACCGCCGAGATGACGTGGGCTGTCTCTTCGCCCTTGTCCGTGATGCCCACGACGATGCCCTTCTTGTGGTCTATCCACAGGCCCACTTTGGTGGTCATTGGCTTCTCCTTTGTCGTTGGCACGAGGGGCACGGCACTACGACTGCTAGCCCCGGGAGCTGCCTCAAGGCTACAGCCACGCGGCACCCGCGGCAAACGCGGCCTCAAGCCGGCATCTTTGACCTGCCCAGACGCCGGACCCGGGATGGGGATTGGGCGTTCTAGGGTCGCCCGGCGGGCTGGCCGTGCAGCTACCCCTACTTCGGCAGAGCGGTCCGAGTGACCTTGATGAGGATCCCGGACGCCGTTGGGTCGATGCAGCGGACGAATTCGGTCGTCACGCCGTCCGGATCGATCTGCTTCTCATACGGCGTCCCGCGAGCGTGCCGCCGTGCTCAAGCGCGCGGATCACGCCAAGGACGCTGTCCAGGAGCCACGGGCAGCCGTCCTCCACGCCAATCGTATCGCTATCCGCTGTCCGTGGCTGCTGAGCGGTCTGTGCTGCTCAGCAGCTAGGGAGTTCCTAAGTGCTCACTGCGCCAGAAGGCTTCGACTGGAGGCGGCAACTCCTGGCCCATGTCAAGGCTTAAGCTCGTGGAGTTCGTTGGGTTCATTGACTTCGTTGGGTTCGTTGGGTTCGTTGAATTCGTGGAGCTCGTGGAGTTCGTGGAGTTCGTTGGGCAAGGGCAAAGAGCCGCGGACTGGACCGGAGTGCGCGGTTCGCAGTGCGCAGTGCAGCCAACCACACGCCTAGCTTCGCGGCTGGCTCACGCGTCGCGCCCGCATGGACACGACCTTGCCCGAGGGCAGGGTCTGCCGCCCGACTTCGACGAACCCGAGGCGCTCGTGGTATGCGAGCGACACGGGGTTCGGTGGATCGAGGTCGATCTCGCCGACGAGCCAGTCGAGGCCGGACGCGATGGCGTGCCGCTCGGCGGCGGCGTGGAACGCGCGGCCGACTCCGCACCCGCGAAACGACGCTGCAACGACCATCCGGTCGAGGTAGAGGAAGCACCTGTACCGCGCGGCGAACCACCGGTAGTTGGCGCTGTCGTACGCGGCCCCATCCGTGAATCCCATCACGAAGCCGATCACTCCCACCGGCCCGAGGGCCACGAGGTGGAAGCGGCACATCGCCGCCAGGAGTCGCAGCCTGTCAGCGTCCATGGGACTGAGGACGGCCACCGATTCGGCGTTCAGCCGCAGCACTGCCGCCGCGTCGGCCGCCTCGTACTCGCGCAGCGCGAACTCCAACCGGATCTTCCTCCCTCTCGTGCAGGCTCGGGTGACGAAGGATGCTACCTGGTCCGCGGAGTCACGTACGCAGACGGCGGTTCGACTCACACAAGTTTGCGTCGAGCGGCTTGCGAAACCAGATGTCGGTCCTCTCGGTCACATAACCCATCCGCTCGTAGAAGCCGTAGGCTCCGCTGTCGTTCTCCGAATCAACGCCAAGTTCCGCTTCGTCCATGCCCTGTTCCTTGAGGAGCCGCAGGCTGCGCACGAGGAGGGCCTTCGCCAGTCCGCGTCCCCGCCACGGCCGGCGGACGAAGACGTGCTCCGTGTAGCC